>DATNRE010000671.1:0-23660 GCA_036703685.1 Candidatus Obscuribacterales bacterium | reverse complement strand
TTGGAATTACCGAGTATCTGTCAGCATATCCTTGTCATTACAACAAGGCATTCGCTTTTGATACCATCCCTTCCCTATATATCTTTCGTTAGCTACTTACTGGATTTTCGACCTTTTCCAGAGATATATAGGGATTACTTCGTTCCGATTACACATTTGTTTGAAGTCTTTAGCGTGATGCTGTCCACCGGGTTTATTGGGCGGTGCTTATAAGTCGGGATGTGAACCGCTTATGCCCTATCCTTGCCTTTTGGCTTGGTGTTAATCAATGTCTTGATTCAGCCATTACACCATTCTTGGATCACGATGGTTCAGACACATCTTTGCTTACGCTACGCATGGACTTCTTGCTCAGTAGTTACCAGATTTGGCTACCAGTAGTTCTACTTTTTAACCCCGCTTTAATCTGTTGGTTGCTACCCAGCCAGACTAGGGGTTATGCTTTCACCTCAGCACTTGAGGGGTGGGACTTAATTCACAGAATTTCACCCACAAATGTAATCAGTTGTCACTAACTGCCTGAGCAGCTAGGCTAACCGTCCCATAAGCCTTTTAGCTTGTTTTAGGTTAAACGAATCGCACCATATCGACCCAAGATTGTTCTAACAAAGTCCCTTCGGAGGTGATCAGAATCATTCTTTGGGTACTGTCGTTGTAGCGGACGGAAATTGTAGCAATACAGGGGTCAACACTGCGAAGAATTTGGCCGTAGCGATCGCATAATTCTTTCTTTTGGGCCAGGGGAATTTGACGGGGATCGGTTCCTGTTAAGGGCAAGTTACAGCTATCTTGAATAATAGGAATCGGAGCCAGAATAGTTTCTTCCGTACCAATAAGTTTAGCGGCGGTGATCGCTTCACCAATACGATCTTCTAGGGTTGAGAGGCGATTAAAACTAGAAAAACCCCATCCCCCTCGATAGCAAGCCCGAACTTGACCGCCGATAGAAAGTCCTTCACTCAAGGTTTCAATTCGCTCTCCTCGTAATAATATATCTGTTTCTTCGGCTTCCTCCAAACGAATAGCTAAATAATCGACTTGGGACTGGTAACGCCCCATCAAATCCGCTAACAGATTCTTCACATCAGCAAGCAAACTAGGCATAATGGTCAGCAAGGTTGACTGTATTTCCCTATTTTGCCTCAGATTCAGATATTGACTCTTGAGATATTCAGGTTTTGATATATAGCGCTAGGGAACAGGGAACAGGGAACAGGGAACAGTAAGCAGTGAAAAGGTTTCAGAACTCAAAAGTGTCCTAACTGTAATGCGTAGCGCTATATTACCGCTCAAGAATAGTCCCCCTACCTCCCCTACCTCCCCTACCTCCCCTGCTCCCCCTGCTCCCCCTGCCTCCCCTGCTCCCCCTGCCTCCCCTGCTCCCCCTGCCTCCCCTGCCTCCCCTACTCCCCCTACCCCTCGCCCCCTTACGGGGGAAACTCCACCCCTAGGGGGTTCGGTTCTACCAATGTACGAATTAGGCAAATGTCGCTATGGTGAAGGCATAACAAACCGCGTTTGTCGGGGAGTCAGACTTGATTTATTTCTAAAAGTTATTGCTAAATTCTATAATTCGTTTTAGGGGGATGATGATGAACCAAATATTATTACCAACGCTCAGTCAGATTTTAGCGGAAGATGAAACCCATAAATTAGGTTATTCCTATTCGTCTAAATCCTTGTATCATTCAGACAGCAATTCTAATATTTGTTCCGAGGTTAAACAATATTTAAAGGCGGAAAAAGAATGGTATAGTGGAGTTAAATCTATGAATTTTTTATTAGAAGAACTCCAATCCAATATTAATATATTAGCAGAAAATTCTATTTCAAGTTCCGATCCCTTATTCCATCTAGGATTAATTATTTCCGGGCCAGTTCCGGTTTTGATTCATCCCCACTTAGCTATTCATTTTGCTACCCAAATTTTTACCCATGACCTGTCAAAATTAGGGGATGAATTAGTTTTAAAATTACGCCATCCTAAAGCCTTACTTCCGGCATAGGAGGAATTTTATAACTCTATGCCTGAAACAAAAGCCTGTCCCTTACACGGAAAAGATCCTTTAGTTAAAGAACAGTTTTGTTTGGTTTTAACAAGTCAGTTTAGTTTAGTAATGGTATTGGGTCAGGATTTAACTGGAAATCCAGCTTTTCTATTTTCTTTTGATCCTGATATTGTGGAAAAATCATTATTAATATTGCGCGATCGCATGGAATTAATTAAAGCCACAGCAAACCTTGATTTAAAAATGGAAGTAGCCAGACAAAAAATTAAATTAGAGGAAAGCATTGCTCAGTTTATCCCAATTGAACCCAATTATAAAACCGTAATGCAATTTAGTCGTTTATTATTAAATAATCTATCCTTAGAAGTAGAAAAAAATTCAGAAGTTCCACCCTTAACTACTCAGTTAAAAACCGTTGAAATTGCCGTTAAAAAAGCATCTAATTCCGATAAAAATAAGAATCAAAAACTTTATTGTTCCGGGGTAGAAACCCCTATTCCCGACAACCCATTACAAACGGCAGAAGTCGAATTGTTACAAGCGATCGCCCATGAAGTTCGCACACCCTTAGCTACAATTCGCACCTTAACACGGTTACTTTTAAAACGGCCAAATTTACCAGCCGAAGTAATTCATAAACGTTTAGAAATGATTGATCAAGAATGTACTACCCAAATTGATCGGTTTAACTTAATTTTCCGGGCCGTTGAATTAGAAATAGAACAAAACCGACAAAATGGTAGAGGAAATAGTGAGGAGAAATCCCTACCGTTAACAGCAATGTCCCTAGGAGATGTGTTTCAAAGTAGTTTATCTCAATGGCAAAAAAAAGCGAGTCAGCGTAACCAAACCTTAGAGGTAATTTTGCCACATAAACTACCGACAGTAATCAGTGATCCGACTATGCTTGATCAAGTCTTAACGGGAGTTATTGATAATTTTACCCGCAGTCTTCCCTGTGGTAGCCATATTAAAGTTGGGGTGAGATTAGCAGGACATCAGTTAAAGTTACAATTAGAATCCCAACCCGGAAAAGAAGTTAATTCCCCCTTTGCCGTGTCTCCCCAATCTCCATTAAAATCAATAGGGCCGTTATTAATGTTCCAACCAGAAACAGGAAGTTTAAGCCTAAATATGGCGGTGACAAAAAATCTATTTCATGCGTTGGGGGGGAAACTGGTAATTAAACAGCGCCCGCAACAAAGGAACATCATGACGATTTATTTACCATTACAAAATACCTCGGAAACCGAATGAATAAAAATTGGATCAAACAACCCTTTCTATTAATTAGTGCTTCTGTTATCGTCCTTGAAGGTTTAATCTCCGGGGTCGCCCTAGCTCAACCCGATCGTTATGGAGCGATCGCCACCTCCACATCGGGAGGTTGGGGTTATGGTTACGATTATCCGACTAGAAAAGAAGCCGAACAAAAGGCATTGAAAGAATGTGCTAAATCCGATTGTAAAGTCCAGGTTTGGTTTAAAAATGCCTGTGGTGCGGTGGCTAAGAGTCCAGAAGGAAACCTCAGTTGGGGTTGGGCGATCACAAAAGAACAAGCCCAAGCAAATGCTCTAATTGAATGTGGTACCGGGACTTGCAAAATTGAAACCTGGGCTTGTACAACCCGATAATTAAGTTCAATGCTGTTTATTAGTTCATGTATTAACAAGAACTGCGAGAGTATAATGGGGGCATTGCCCACCTAACTCAATTACAAGGAGGGACAATGCCAGCAAAAGATGTTTACCATGATGCGGTTAAAAATGCTCTAATTAAGGATGGTTGGACGATTACAGCCGATCCCTATCCTCTGGAATATGAGGATGTTGAACTTTATCCTGATTTAGCAGTAGAAAAGTTCATTTCAGAAGAACAAAAACAACGTAAAATTATTATTGAGATTAAAAGTTTTATTAGTTCTTCATTAATGAAAGATTTTGAATTAGCTTTAGGACAATATATACTGTATCGTAATTTAATTCAATGAGCTTCAAGATGAATACCAAGAAATTTACTTAGCGATTAAAGATGAAATTTATGATACTTTTTTTCAAAGAAAATCAATTAAAGCTGTAGTAAAATTAAATCAAGTTGCTTTACTTGTTATTAATACGGATAAGGAGGAAATAGTACAATGGATAAATTAACTAATTATCGTGAAACTATTAAAAAGATATTAACAGAACATGATTATCTTGCTAATCGTTCATCCAAGAAAAAATATGAAACTTGTTTAGTTTTTGATGAAACTCATGATCATTATTTATGGATGTCTGTAGATTGGGTTAATCAAAAGAGAATTAATAATACTCATGTTCATATTCGTATTAAAAATGAGAAAATTTATATTGAGGAAGATTGGACAGAGGAAGGTATTGCTAATGAGTTATTAACCGAAAGTGTACCGAAAGAGGATATTGTATTAGCTTTTTATGATCCTGAAACTCGTAAATTAACTGAGTTTGCTATTAATTAAATTACCATCAATCTTTACAATAATTTATCACATATTCTCTAAAAACTGGAGACAATTTAAACAAGATTTTATCCTCTTTGATTTTTGTTACTAAATACCGTTGCTGTAAAGATTGTAAACCCTTAACAAAATCCACTGAAGATAAAGGTAGTTTTTGTTTTAAATCTTCTCTGGACATAGGTGCTTCTAATTTACTCAATTCTAAAATAATTTGCTGCTCGATTGGTGATAGTCTGTTAAATAAATCGTTAAAATGAGATTGCATATTTTGAGTAATAATTAAGCTATTTTCTTCTGAAAAATCAGCTACTTCACCATCATAAACATCTTGAATTAAACTAACAATATTTTTTAAGTAAGTCGGATTACCTTCATAAAGCCGAATTAATTTTAACCAACTATCTTGATTATTTAAACCTGTATTATCTAAAATTTTAATATCATCTAAACCTGATAATTCTAAGTATTTAATTGGATATAGTTGCTGATCTAAACAGTGCATTTCAGCACATTTTTCTTGACTAATTAATATAATATTACTTTGATGTTCGGTTTCAGTTATCATTGTGAAAAACTTTTGATAATCTTTGTATTCGGTTTGATATTGTCCAGCAAATTGACCACTGATAAAGATATTCTGCACATCATCAAGAATTATTAAACATCGTTTTTGAGTGAAAATATCAAATAATTGTTTTAATTTATCGTCTAAAGTTTCTTTTGCTTCTTGTTGACAAACTTTAAATAAATCATTAATCAATAAATCTAAGGATTTCGGAAATTTTAAACTTTTCCAAATAATTACTTCAAATTGTTCTAAGTTTAAATTAATAAATCTTCTAACTAAATAAGTTTTACCAATTCCTGATAATCCTAAAACTGAGATTAAACGTATATTTTGATTAAATATCCAACTAGAAAGGGTTTGTAATTCAGTTTCTCTGTTATAAAATTTTATTATTTTAGGAGCTAAGGTTAAATCGTGATAATCTGATTTAGATTGAGTATTTGTATTGATATCACTTTCTCTGTAATTCCTAGATTGATTAAATGTTTGTGTACAAAAGTGAAAATTATGATTAATACCTACAATTTGTGCTGAAGGTGAAGATGTGACTTGCAATCTTTCTATCGTGGAGACAAAATTTGATTTTTTAATATTCTCACCTAATTCTTCAGAAAACATTTTCCATAATTTACGTCCAACACTTCTAACACGACTTTCACTACGATGACACTCCTCAGCAATTGTCTCATAAGTTTTTCCTTCATAAACGCCTTTAATCACCGTTTTTTGTAAGTCATCTAAGTGTTTTTCTGTTTTATCAAAAACTAAGTGATCAGCAAATTGTAAAACTTCTGTAACATCCATCAGATTCAATCATAGTCAATTTTTCAGCGATTATAGCATATTTACAAGAATGATTTTAAGCCATTTTAATACATTTGATTAAATTTATGTTACAAAAAAATAGTCTTAAACAGTCTTTTATAGGCTTTTCTTTACTGAAATTTTAGTAGAGAATGGCTCTGTGTTGACTTACCTTAATCACATTTTTTAAATGAAAAAACGTTTAATAGCGGGTGATCGCCCTACAGGTAAGCTACATATTGGTCATTATGTTGGCACACTCAGACCCAGAGTTGAGTTACAAAACAGTTATGAAACTTTTGTACTTGTAGCAGATGCTCAGGCTTTAACGGATAATTTTGACAATCCCACAAAGCTTAAAGATAGTGTAACAGAAATAATGCTCGATTATTTAGCAGTAGGAATTAATCCTGAAATAGTTCCCATTGGTTTACAATCAGCAATTATTCAGATTCCAGAATTAACGAGTTATCTTGCTAATTTGGTTTCATTTTCACGAGTAATGCTTAATCCCACTGTTAAGGATGAAATTAAGCAAAAAGACATGGGAAATGAAGCACCTTTTGGTTTTGTAGCTTACCCTGTGAGTCAAGCTGCTGACATTTTAATTGTCAATGCTGAGTATGTTTCTGGTGGTGATGATCAAGTTCCCATGATTGAACTCACCAGACAAATAGCAAGACGATTTAATAACATTTATGGCCATGTTTTTTGTACTGAAATAGAATACATCAAAGGAACATTTGGAAGCTTACCGGGTACTGATGGAGCCGCCAAAATGGGTAAAAGTTTAGGTAATGTTATTTACCTTTCAGATAGTAATGATTCGATTAGGGAAAAAGTCAAAAAAATGTACACTGATCCCAACCGACTTCGTGCTAATGATCCGGGTACTGTAGAAGGAAATCCGGTTTTTACCTATTTGGATGCTTTTCAAGAACAATGTGGTACACAAATTCTTGTTGATGAATTAAAAGAGCGTTATCGAAAAGGTGGAGTTGGTGATGTGGAAGTGAAAAAACACTTAACAGAAATACTCATCAATGTAATTGAGCCTATTCGCACTAAACGTGAAGAATTACAAAACAACATGGATTATGTCAAAGCTGTTTTAAAACAAGGAACAGCAAATTGGCAAAATCAAGCTGAAATTACCATGCAAAAAGTCAGAAATGCAGTCGGACTTTATAGCATTGATTAACGTTTTTTTGAACATTGATAATTATTTTTGGAGGCAAAAATGAAAGATATTACGAATCAATTTGAACATGATATTTGTATGTGGGACAACACTCACATTTTTGCTTCAAGACCAATTCGTACACCTGAATCTACTTTAGTTGAACGAGTAGAAGTTAATCCTGATTTATACTATAGAATCAACGATCATATTAAAGTTAGAAAAGAAGAATTTGGTTGTTTAATTCAAAACCAAGAAGCCTACACTATTAAATGTTTTGATGATGCCGCTTATGCTTTAATTTGCAGATTAAGAGAACCAGTTAAAGGTTCAGAATTACTGCAATTAGTAAATCAATCTGATGTTTCTTTTTTGGAAGAAAGACTTGGAGATTTAACCCTTAAGCCTTTTGAAACTCAACCTACTGAAAGTAAAGCGGAATTTTTCGATCATGTGCTTAACGATGGAGTACCAATGAGTGCGCCGATCGCAGTAGAAATTGAGTTAACCAGAAAATGTAATCGCCATTGTTATTACTGTGCTTACGATTCTAGTCCAAGCGTGGATACATCTGGAGAACTTGATACTGAAACATGGTTCAGTATTTTGCGTGAATCACGAGATGCTGGTGCAGTTTCCATTGAATTTACAGGAGGTGATCCTTTAACTCGTAGCGATGGTTTGCAAATTTTAGAATATGCAGATCAATTGGGTTTTCTATATACAATTAACTCAGATTTAACCAATCTTCCTGATAGTGATATTGCCAAATTAGCAACTTTTAAAAACTTAGTTGCAGTACAAACAACTATTGATGGTGCATCCGAAGAAATTCACGATTATTACAGAGGAAAAGGAGGTTTTGTTCGCACTATTGCTAGTGATAAAAGATTAGTAACCTTTGGTATTCCTGTTGGTGCAGGAATGATTATTTCTAAGTTTAATTATAATCAAGTACCAGCCGTTGCTGATCTTTGTGCAGAATTAGGAATTTCTTACTTTTTTGTAGGTGGATTATATGTTGCTGGACGTAGTTCAGATATGGCGGATGAAGTGCCATCAAATGAAGAATTAGCAATAGCATCTCAATCTTTTGCAGAAGCAGTATTTTCTGGAAAAGTAAGACCTGCTCATCCTAGTTTTTATCGCCATGAAAAAGCATTAAAAGCATCACCAAATACCTTTAATCATCTCAAAGATCAACCCTATATGGCTAGTTCAGGAGTTGATACATTACGCTTTGAACCTAGTGGCAAATGTTACATTAGTATCAAACTACAAAACAACACTGACTTATTTTATGTAGGGGATGCTAAAACAACTCCTATTCTTAAAATTTGGCATCAATCAGAGCAACTAAATCAGTTACGAAAAACCTATGAAAAACATGGTTCTACTAATTTTCATGGTCTTGATATTCGGTTAATTCAAAATTAGTTCGTAGAGCGATGCACTGATTTTTAATTTTTGATTCTCATTAACAAATTATATACATTACCCACCACAATATTTATTGCTTGTTGTGGTGGGCAATTATAAAAGTTATTCGTTAGGAATCACCATTTAACGCTGATTGCCTACCCTACAGTTATGTTTATTGATTGGCAATCACACATTTTTTGTTAATCACGGGAAAAATTTATAAATATCTTTTCGATGTAAGAACCTAGTAAAAATAATTGTATCTTCACTCAATTCTATCCCTATCCTATAGTTGCCTAAACGGATACGATAGAATGTATCATAACCTTGTAATTTTTTGAGATGATTAATTTCTAATGGGTTTTCTGTTGTTTTACATTGAATGATTATTTGCTTTAACTCCGATAAAACTTTTTTATCTTTAATTTTTCTTAAATCTTTTTCAAATCTTGATTCAAATTTGATTTTCATTAATTTTCACTATCTAATAAAGCAAATATTTTTTCTTCAGAAACAAAATCATCTTGTCGTCCTTCTTTAATGGCATTAGCTAGAGAAATTTCCTCCAATGCTTCTAGGATAAGATCATAAAATAAATCTTTTCTGGTTTTAATAATTTCTACCATTATTTCTGTCAGCATTTCTTTTGTAGTTTCGTCATCAATTGATAATTTCATTGTTTTACAATGTCAAATTTGTTTTTTCAAATTATAGCATATTTTAATAGATTTGGGCATGAAATTTTAAAGATTTTAAAGATAGTTTATTGATATCATATATTAATCTATTGCTTCCCTTCTAAATTAAACAAAGATTCTTGATAAACTATAAATATTTTTTCACAAAAGATTCAGGCGTTAAACATTCAAAATCTGCAATAGCTTTGATTAATTCCCTATTCCCTGAGATAAAACAATTTGCTTTTCCATATTTTGCCGTTAAAAAAATTTCTATATCTTCTAAAGGAATATTTCCCTTAATCCTCATCTCTGTTAATAATTGATACCATTCTTGATTAGGAGTAACATAGTGAATATCTAATCTAGTAAAAATCAAGCTCAAAACTAAACCTGCTTGATCTTTATTCCATAAATATTTACCAACTCGTCGTATTTGATCAATTAACTCTGCTGAAAAAATGATTTGACTTTCTAGTTGACGAGATTGTTTTCCGTAATAACCAATTGCCGTTAAAATTTTAGCTTCATCTGAATTAATATCTTGAGTTCCTATAATATAAATATTAGTATCAAGGCATAATCTATTTAATTCAAGCATTCTTAAATTATTCCTTTCTCTGTTAACATTTCTCTTTTAACTTGCTTAATTAAATCAAGGATTTTTTCTTTAGAATCATAACCTTTTTCCCTAGCAAGTTGACGCATAAATTCAAGTTCATCAGGTTCATTTTCAGCTAAAATCACTAAATCAACTTCTCCATTACTAAAATCAGTGGGAATTGTAGCGGTTACTGTCCCATTGTTGACTATTCCTTTTGTTTGGATAATTCTCATTGGACATTCCTTTTTAATAATAAACTCCAGATCATTATAACATTTTTGGATAGCTTGTAACCTTGTTACACTGATAATCTTCCTCTCCTAGAATTTTTAAGGATTTTATGAAAAAATATCAATGGTTATGGCTATCTCTATTTTTTATAGGACTTTTATCAGCCTGTGGTATTGCTAATCAAAAAACTTCTATAGAAACTATTTCCGCGCCACCTCCCCCCATCAATTTAACGGTTTCTGCTGCTGCCGATCTTAATTATGTTTTTCCCGAAATGGGTAGGTTATGGGAACAGGAAACCGGAAATCAGGTAACATTTAATCTGGGTTCCACCGGACAACTGGCTCAACAGATCGATAGGGGGGCGGCCGTTGATTTATTTGCCGCTGCTAATAAACAATTTGTAGAAGATTTAGACGCCAAGGGACTGATTATTTCTGATACTAAAGCCCTCTATGGTGTGGGGCGAATTACACTCTGGCAAAGACCGGAGGCAACCCTAGAAATTAAACAACTTCAAGATTTACTCAAACCAGAAGTTAAACGAATTGCGATCGCTAATCCTGACCACGCTCCCTATGGAATTGCCGCCAGAGAAGCCTTACAATCGGTAGGGATTTGGGAAACCCTCCAACCCAAACTAATTTTAGGTGAAAATGTCCGACAAACTCAGCAGTATGCCGAAACGGGTAATGCGGATTTAGCGATTGTAGCGCTATCTATTAGTGTGAATAAACCCGGTAAATGGACTCTAATTGACGACAATTTGCATAAACCCCTGGAACAGATGTTAGCAGTCCCCAAAAATGCCCCCTACCCGCAAGTTGCTAAACAGTTTGCTAGTTTTATTAATAGTCAAAAGGGTCGCCGTCTGATGCGCAAATATGGTTTTGTTTTGCCGGGAGAGGAGCCTATTAAGTGATCTTAGCTCCTCTAATTTTGTCATTGAAAGTTACGATTGCCGCCAGTATTGCCGTATTATTTATCGGTTTGAGTTTGGGCCTGTGGCTGGCTAAAAATAACTTCCCCGGGCAAATTTTTCTCTCAACTTTGCTGAATTTGCCCCTGGTTTTACCGCCTAGTGTGGTCGGCTATTTCCTGCTATTGAGTTTGGGACGGGGTAGTCCGATCAAAGAATGGCTAGGAATTGATCTGTTATTCACTTGGCAAGCGGGGGCGATCGCGGCGGCCGTTGTGGCCATGCCCCTGATGGTGGAGTCAACCCGAGTGGCTATCTGTAATGTTGACTCTGAGATAGAAGATGCAGCCCAGATCTGTGGTTGTTCTCGATTAGATTTGCTGTGGTGTATCACCCTGCCCCTGGCCTATCGCGGCATTTTGGCTGGTTTTGGACTGAGTGTAGCTCGAGGTTTAGGAGAGTTTGGAGCCACGGTGATGGTCTGTGGTAGCATCCCCGGACGGACTCAAACTTTGCCTCTGGCTATCTATGATGCGGTGCAGAGGCAAGAGTATGGACTCGCGAATGTGATGGTATTGATCATGACGGCGATCGCTTTTATATTATTGTTTTGGGTCAGAATGTTGGAACGGAAAAATACAGCCCATCGGTAGTCCTCTGTAGCTAACTAGGGTTGTTACAGTGGTTGCTACATCCCACGACTGAAGTACGTGGGCTTTGTGCGAGGATTATTGTAAGATTAGCTGTGATCCACAATCGCTTATCAACAATTGCAATGGCACCAACCCTACTTTTTAACGCCCTCAAACAGGCAACCGATGAAGAAATGGCCCGTGACCCCTCCGTGTTCGTGTTGGGGGAAGATGTGGGTCAATATGGCGGTTCCTATAAAGTTACAAAAGATCTTTATGAAAAATACGGGGAATTACGGGTTTTAGATACTCCGATTGCCGAAAATAGTTTTACAGGAATGGCTGTTGGTGCTGCGATGACTGGCTTGCGGCCGATTATTGAAGGCATGAATATGGGATTTTTGTTACTCGCCTTCAACCAAATTGCTAATAACGGCGGAATGCTGCGCTATACCTCCGGGGGAAATTTTAAAATGCCTCTGGTCATTCGTGGCCCTGGAGGTGTGGGCCGTCAACTGGGGGCGGAACATTCCCAACGCTTAGAATCCTATTTCCAGTCGGTTCCAGGGTTAAAAATGGTCGCCTGTTCCACGCCCTATAATGCTAAGGGATTACTCAAAGCCGCCATTAGAGATGATAACCCGGTGCTATTTTTTGAACACGTTCTGTTATACAACCTCAAGGAAGAAATCCCCGACGAGGAATATATTGTCCCGATTGATAAGGCGGAAATAGTCAGACGGGGGAAAGATGTAACTATTCTGACCTATTCTCGGATGCGCCATCACGTGATGCAGGCGGTTCCTAACTTAGTTAAACAGGGTTATGATCCAGAAGTCATCGATTTAATTTCCCTTAAACCCCTCGATTTTGAAACCATTGGGGAATCGATTCGCAAAACCCATCGGGTAGTTATCGTAGAAGAATGTATGAAAACCGGGGGACTGGGAGCAGAAATTACTGCTTCAATTAATGATCGTTTGTTTGATGAATTGGATGCGCCTGTATTAAGATTGGCTTCCCAAGATATTCCTACACCCTATAACGGTGCTTTAGAACGACTGACTATTGTTCAACCGGAACAAATTGTTGAAGGTGTTAAATCGATTATCAGTTATCGGTAATCGTTAATCAGTCATCAGTTACCAGTTATCAGTTATCAGTCATAAGTTATTAGTTACCAGTTATTAGTTACCAGTAATCAGTTATTAGTGTAAAAGTTACAGAGTTAAGAGTTAACATACTGTTCACCTATGGACTATTTACTGATTAGTGTTATGGGTGGGATAAACTAGGCCCTACGATTGATTACTGATTACTGATACAGACCCGCCATGACACGTCTCTACTGGTAACTGATGACTGTTAACTGTTAACTGATGACTAATAACTGATGACTGTTAACTGTTAACTGTTAACTGTTAACTGATGACTGTTAACTGATGACTGATGACTGATGACTGATGACTGATAACTGATAACTGATTGACTACTAATTATTAATAAAAATGCGAAAACAAAGATCTGCTTTAATTCTAATTTTGGTAATGCTAATTGCCTCTATTATTGTATTAACTAATGTTCCCTTTCGGTTGGGTTTAGATTTACGGGGAGGTTCCCAACTGACTATTCAATTAAAACCCTCGGAAGTGGTTCCTGTGATTGATGAACGGGTTCTAACTTCGGTTCAAAGTGTGATTGAAAACCGGGTGAATGAACTGGGGGTATCCGAAGCGGTGGTACAAACTATCGGACAGGATCAGATTTTAGTCCAGTTACCCGGGGTGAATGACCCCCAAGAAGCAGAAAGGGTTTTAGGCGGAACGGCGCAGTTAGATTTCCGCGAACAAAAATCGGGAACGGAACAACAATTAGCGGTAGAATTTCAAGTCCAACAGGGAATTAAACAACAAATTGAGGAAGCTAAAAAACAGGGTGATTCTCAAGCTTTAGCCACCGCTATCGAATCTTTAAATAGAAGTAATGATGCGATCGCCCAACTCTATAATAGTCCTCTTTTGAGAGGTCAAGATTTAAAAGACGCCTATCCTGAACCCGTACAAGGAGGCGGAAACTGGAATATCGGTTTAGTCTTTAGTTCTGAAGGAGGAGAAAGGTTCGCCGAATTGACTAAAAATTTAGCGGGAACCGGTCGAACCATTGGGATTTTTTTGGATAGTAGTCTATTAAGTTCTCCGTCGGTTCCGGTGGATTTTGCCGATACGGGAATTGTCGGGGGTCGGGCGGTAATTACGGGTCGATTTAGTGCCGAAGATGCCAATTCTTTAGCGGTACAATTGCGCGGAGGAGCTTTACCTGTTCCCGTGGAAATTGTGGAAAACCGCACCGTGGGAGCTACCCTGGGACGGGATAGTATTCAACGGAGTATTTACGCCGGGGTAACGGGTTTAATTTTAGTCCTGATTTTCATGGTTGTTTATTATCGATTACCCGGAGTGATTGCGGATTTTTCTTTAATTATTTACGCCTTATTAAGTTTAGCCCTATTTAATTTATTGGGGGTAACTTTAACCTTACCTGGAATTGCCGGATTTATTCTGAGTATTGGGATGGCGGTGGATGCTAATGTTCTGATTTTTGAACGCACCCGGGAGGAATTACGGGCGGGAAAAACCCTATATCGTTCTGTGGAATCCGGTTTTTATCGGGCATTTGGTAGTATTTTAGATGGGAATGTGACCACGGTTATTGCTTGTGTCGCCCTGTTTTGGTTCGGAACAGGATTAGTTAAAGGTTTTGCTCTGACCTTGGGATTAGGAGTCGTGGTTAGTATGTTTACCGCTATTACTTGTAGTCGGAGTTTCCTATTCCTATCTCTGGATTTCCCAGAGTTAAGAAAACCAGAATTGTTTTGTCCCAATTTGAAAAAAGATCTCTCGGTAGTTAGTAATTAGGGAACAGGGAACAGGGAACAGGGAATAGGGAATAGGGAATAGTCGTAGGGGCGGGTTTCCCTCCCCCGTAATAGTCAACAGTCAACAGTCAACGGTCAACTAATTTATGGCTTTTAGTGTTATTAAACGACGCAACCTCTGGTGGACGATTTCCGGTGCGATTATTCTGGCGGGAATTGTCGCTATGGGAATTTCTTGGAGTCGGCCAGATATTGGCGCTCCTTTACGTCCAGCTTTGGATTTTGTGGGAGGAACTCGCCTGCAATTAGAATTGGATTGTTCGGTTGCTAATAATTGTGACGGCCCGATTGAAATTACTCAAGTTCGGGAAGTTTTAGCAAGTCAGGGTTTAGCAAATAGTTCGATTCAACTATTAGATAAGGATTCGGGTAAACAAGATAAACAAATTGTTTCGATTCGTACGAAAACTTTAAACGTTGATGAAAGAAGCAATTTACAATCGGCTTTAAGTCAAAAAATTGGAGCCTTTGACCCAAAAGGAATTCAAATTGATACCGTTGGCCCGACTGTGGGTCGTCAAATTTTTATCTCGGGATTAACGGCTTTATTACTATCTTTTGCCGGAATTACGGTTTATTTAACCTTTCGGTTTAAGTTAGACTATGCCTTTTTTGCCTTTGTGGCTTTATTCCATGATGTTTTTGTGACCCTGGGAGTATTCTCAATTTTAGGCTTAGTTTTAGGGGTAGAAGTTGATAGTTTATTTCTGGTTTCTCTGTTAACAATTGTGGGATTTTCGGTTAACGATACGGTGGTAATTTATGACCGAGTTCGGGAAGTAATTGCCCGAAATCCTGATATGCACATTAATCAAGTGGTAGATGATGCGGTAGGACAAACTTTAACCCGGTCTATTAATACCACTTTAACCACCCTATTACCCCTAATTTGTATTTTCCTATTTGGGGGTGAAACCCTAAAATATTTTGCTTTAGCTTTGTTAGTTGGATTTACTGCTGGCGCCTATTCTAGTATTTTTGTGGCAAGTACAATGTTAGCTTGGTGGCGCGATCGCAAATCCGATTCAGTGACTTTAGCAACTGAAAAAGAGTAAATTCAGGGTAGGTTGTCCCGTGTCGGGATAAAGCTATGAATAGGGGTTTTAAGAAGGGATAGGGAATAGAAAATAAGGGATAAAACATTTCCCATTGCCTATTCCCCATTGCCTATTCCCCTGTTATTAAGAATGAACTGGGTTTAAATTCCAGTCGGGACGGAGATTTTCTGCTGCTCTTAAATAGGGGTGATAAACTTGGGTTTTATCGCTGGGTAGGTTAACATGAACTAAGAAGCGAATACATTTTTCTAAACTGCCTGCGACGTACATTTGTTGAACATCTAATAACGGAACATTCTGCCATTGAGGACGCTCACGGGCGATCGCGGCGGGAAAAATAGCATCTAAATCTTTGGTAACGGAAAAAGTCATACTAATAATTTCATTCGGATCAAGTTGATTACGGGTTTCTAATTCGTCTAGTAATTCTATGACCGCTTCTCGAATGGCTGCAACCGAATTTTCTGAAACCGTCGTTGCGCCACGAATGGCTCGAACTCGCCAGTCCACAAATAGAATCCTCCGCGATTAAAATATTGATTGTTCTTAGTTTAGCAATACCAGGAGACAAGGTGAAAAATTATCATTAAGATTGTTGGGCATAACAAGTATTTCTTCCTAGGGCTTTGGCTTGGTATAGACATTGATCCGCCCGATCAAAAATATCCTCAATTCGAGTATCCTGGGCTCTAAAAACTGCGACTCCGATACTAACTGTGATCTTTAAATTCCCTTTTTCCGTGGGAATGGAAAGGTGAGCAATTAAATCACAAATATCCTGGGCAATTTTCAAGGCATCCGCTTGATCGGTTTCTGGGAGTAAAATTACAAATTCTTCTCCACCATAGCGCCCAAAATAATCACTGGATCGGAGATAATTCTGAATGGCTAAAGTAAAATTAATTAAAATTTGATCGCCTGCTAAATGACCATAATTATCATTAATTTGTTTAAAATGGTCTAAATCTAAAATCAGTAAGGAAAATAAACTTTTATTCTGAATTGCGAGATTGAATTGGTTTTCAATATATTCAAAAAAGCTACGACGGTTTAAAATTTGGGTCAGGGGATCGAGTTGAGATAATTGTTTAAGTTTTAACAAAGCTATTTTAAGATTATCTGTTGTTTGTTTCAAGGTTAAATGGGTTTTAACTCGTGCCAAGAGTTCATTTTTAATAAAAGGTTTGGTAATATAGTCTACGGCCCCTAATTCAAAGGCCTGAATTAATTTTTCTTCTTCATAACTAGCCGTAAGAAAAATAATTGGAATTTCTTGTAATGCGGGATCGTTTTTAATAAATTGACAAACCTCTAGGCCATCCATTTCTGGCATCATTAAATCCAATAAAATCAAGTCTATTTTATTATCTCTTAATCGATTTAATGCTTGAAAACCACTGGTAGCAAAGGTGGTATTATAGCCCGCATCATCAAGAATTTCTCCCACTAATTTTAGATTATTCGTAATATCATCAACAATCAAAATAAAAAAATTTTCTGGGATAAATGATTCCATTGTCATTAATTTAACTCCTAATTAATATCATTTTTAAGACTTTCTCTAATCTGAGGAAAAGCATTGACGGTTTCAGGAATATTATTCCAATCAAATGCGTCTAACTGTATTTCTAGGACTTCGGCATAGTCAATTAAAGGCTGATATTGATATTGTTTTCCCCAGGTTTGTAAGCGTTGCACAAATTGCCGTAAATCTCGAGTTTTTAAGGTTTTTCTTAACGTATTCCAAACCTGTTTTTCCTCCTGTTTAAGTTTTAAAAGTAATTCTTTTACTGCGGTCGAGCCAATGATCCCAGAAAAATTAACTAATAGATTATCCGTTTCTTGATCATTTGCCATAGACATAACCGTTTGAGAGTTTAGGGGTAGATGTTTCTTTATTTCCGTGACTAATTGTTTTAAACTCACGGGTTTTAGGAGACATCCTTGGCAAAAATCTTGAAGTTCTTTTAATTCTTTAGTTTGACAGGAAGCGGTAATAATAATGATGGGAATGTGTTGGGTTTCTTGCTCTTGTCTGAGATATTCAGCCACAACTTTTCCATCCATTTCCGGCATTCTTAAATCCAATAAAATTAAATCAGGTTGATTAAGTTTTGCCTGATGAATGGCTTGTTTTCCATTCTCCGCAAACAATAATTGATGGTGACTTTCAGCAAAATATCCCTCAATCAATTTTCGGTTTGATTCTATGTCATCCACCACTAAAATTTTACTGGGTTTAAACTGATTTAGATTGCGATCTTCACTCAAATTAGATGGGGGAATAATAGGATTTTCAGCCGAGGATACCTCTGGAAAGACAAAGGTAAAAATACTCCCCTTCCCAAGCTGACTTTGCAGCAATACGGTTCCCCCCATCATCTGAGTTAAGCGCTGAGTAATTGCTAATCCTAAACCCGTGCCTCCATACTTGCGATTACTTTGTCCTGAACTTTGAATAAAGGCTTGAAAAATCCGACTTTGCTGATCTTCTGCAATGCCAATTCCCGTATCCTCAATCATCAGTTCTAACCAAAATTTTTCACCGTTTAAGGTCTGGTAAGCTTGAGTTTTGGTAGAAATTGTAACGGCTCCAGTGTTGGTAAATTTAAGGGCATTACCAATAACATTAAACAGGATTTGACGTAATCGAGTTTCATCAAGATAGAGGTTTTGGGGAAGTTGGGAATCAATCTTAGTTTGCAAAATCAACCTTTTTTCTGAAGCTTTCGCCTGAAAAATATGTTGAATTTCTTTAATCATAACTCGCAGGTTAACGGGACTATAATTTAATTCGAGTTTTCCCGATTCAATTTTAGATAAATCCAGAATATCATTAATTAAAGCTAGTAGGGTACGACCGCCCGTAATAATCGCGTCTAAATAGGGCCGAGCTTTAGGATCGGTGACAACTGATTGTAATAAATCCGTAAACCCTAAAATGGCATTCATCGGTGTTCTAATTTCATGGCTCATATTCGCTAGAAATTCACTTTTGGCTTGGTTTGCTATTTCAGCTTCCCGACGCGCTTGTTCTAAATCTATATTTTTCTGGGTAAGTTCTTCGCTGCGACGGGTTTCTTGTTCGAGTAATGTGGCTAATTCCTGTTCTAAGGTTTTGCGATCGCTAATATCAATTAAATACCCTAACATTTCGGTCACATTTCCGGCTTCATCCCTGACTTTTCTTAACTGGGTCAGGAACCAACTATAGTGACCATCGGCTTTGAGCCAGCGATATTCATGGATATAAGAATCTTCCGTAAATTGAGTGACTAAGTTAATTAAAACCTGTTCCCGATCATCGGGATGAATCTGTTCAATCCAAAAGCTAGAATCTTCTAAAAATATTTCCGGTTCATAACCGACAATATCCCGAACATTTTTACTAATAAAATTGATCGGATAATTGCCTTCGGCTTGACAGCTTAAAATAACAATAGGAGAACAATTAAGCAAGAAATTCAGGCGATCGCTAGTTTCTCTTAATTCTAATTCGGTTCTTTTGCGATCGCTCACATCTAACATAATTCCTTGCCAAGCGATATCTCCGTTCTCTCGACGTTCGGGGCGAGAAGCTTCTGCAATCCATTTTAATTCCCCATTGGGCATTTGATAGCGCAATTCACAAAATAGAGGAGTTAATGTTTCGGCATTCCTGATTTTTTGTTCTCGTTCTTTTTTGAGATCTTCAGGATAAAACCCCGGTTCTACAATTTTATGATTCTTGATAATTTGCTCTGCACTCCAGCCAAATACCTCTAAGCAACCATCACTCATATATTCTATATAACTCGAACCATCGGCACATTTAATATGGGTATAGATAGCCCCAGGAATGTTATCAGCTAGGGCTTTTAATTGGGCTTCCCGTTGATGTAGGGTTTCTTCGATCTGTTTGCGATCGCTAATGTCAAAAGTCATCCCTAAAATTTGTTTAATCTCTCCGTGATCATCTAAAACGGGTACATATTTCACCACAATCATATAGGGTTTTAGCCCATTAAGTTGCAAGGTAAATTCCCCAATTTGCAAGGTTTTTGTAGTTATAGTTTTAGTTAATAATGGCAGGTATTGAGAATAAACCTCCGGGGGATAAACGTCTTCATCTCGATAACCAATAAATTTTTCTTTGGGGAATCCTGTTTTTTCTACGGCGCGTGAATTGACATATTCAAATCGCCTTTGCGCATCATAAATCACAAAGACATCGGGGGCGTGCTGTACGGTTAAAGCAAACAATTCTTCATTGTTTTTCAGGGCGTTTTGAGTTTCTTTTAAAGAGGTTAAATCTTGGATACTTGCCACAATGCCACGGATAATATTATGTTCATCTAAATAGGGGGTATAAATCCGCCTCAAATATCTTTTTCCCTTGGGGATATCGACCCAAGACTCCTGTATAACGACTTCTCCAGTTAAACATTGATCTAAATAGGGTTTGCTTTTTTTATTAAACCCTTCAATCCCTAAAAGGTCAGAAAGAGGATGATTAATTACCTCCTCTAAGGATCGATTTGACAACTGCAAGTAAGCGGGATTTACTAATTGATGAATATAGTTACTATCCAATAAACAAAGGGCATCTCCACTGTTGGCAACAACCCGTTCATATCGTCGTAGGGATTCTTCATAACGTTTGCGATCGCTAATATCCTCAATAATATAAGAAAACCGAGGACGATTATATTCGGATAAACCAATATAGGAGACTGTGGCAAATAACCATTGCTGGGTCTGATCATCCCGAGTATATTCATACTCAAACTGAATGGGTTTTCCTAACCGTTGACTTTCTCGACAATAGTTAATCCAAACTTGAATATCTTCAAAGTTTCTTCCTAATTCGCTGGCTAATTTATCTTGAATATCTTCTATTTTTTTGCCGATGAATTTGGCTGTGGCTGCATTATCAGAGATGTGTAAAATATCGGTTTCTAAAAGTTCAACGACCCCCATCATCATCGGGGAAGAATTATAAAAACTTCTGAGAATCGCTTCCTGTTCCCTTAATAATATTGTGGTGTTTTTAATTCGTTTCATTTCTGCCCTTAATTGTTGATTGGTTTTTTCTAAATCAGCCGTTCTTTTTTGAACTTTAGCTTCAAGTTCTTGATTGGATTTTTGAACTTTTTCTAGGAGAGTCGCTTGTTGAATTCCCAAGGCAACATGAACGGATAAGGTTTCTAAAAATTCTCGTTCTTCCGGTTGCCATTGTCGAATTTTATCCCCATTCTGAGCAATTAAACATCCCCATAATTGATGATCAACCGTAATCGGAATCACCAAATCAGAGGACATAGAATCACAGGACTCAAAAAAAGTAATTCCCAGGGGATTTGAGGTTAATAATTCAGGGGGTGCAAGGGATTCTACAATAATTTTTCCAGGGTTTTCTGAACTCTCAATCATCACCCGATCGCAGTCTAATAATTGACGAACTTCGGTGACGGTGGCCTTCAAAATCTCATCTAAACTTAATGAGGAACGAATTCTTAATACCGTATCTGCTAAGAGTTGATATCTTTGATTTTGTTCTTGGAGTTTATTAATATTGGTGTTAACTTCTTGTTTTAAATCAGAATTTAAAGTTTTTAATAGGTTAATTTTTTCGCTTTGAAGTTTTTCTAGTTGTTGTTTTAAGACAGAAATTACTCCTTGAATTTCATTCAAGTCAATGGCTTGTAAAATCGTGGTTTGAGTCACTAACCCCGCTAAATATCCTTGTTCATTAACAATCACTAACCGCCGAATTTTTCTTTGTTTCATCCCTTGATGTGCTTCCCAAAGCGAAGCATTAGCATCAATCAAAAATAAGGGATGACTCATCACCTGTTCGGCTTGTAACTGGTTCAAATCCTGTTCGGAAGCTTGCAGTTTTAGGATATCCCGTTCCGTCACAATTCCCAAGGGACGAATTTTTTGATCGGTTATTTTTTTACCAATCACCACACAACTGACTCGATGTTTGGTCATCAGTTGGGCTAACTGTAATACACTGGTTTTTAAGGAGCTAGTAATTACGGTTTTAACCATCACTTCTCGAATGGTTCGACACTTAAGAATGTCTGCGGGTTCTAATATTCCTCGAATACTCTGGGGGGTGATAATCCCGATGGGTTTTCCTTGTTCATTTACAATCGGTAAATGTCGAATTCGATGTTGACGTAAAATCGAAATCATCTCCAGGGGTTTTTTAATCTCCTGTTCCCGAACCGAAATCACCCCCCGTGTCATCACTTCCCCCACCGTCGTCCCCTGTAAATTTCGCCCTTGGGTCGCCAATTTGACAAAATCCCGTTCGGTTAATAACCCCACTAATTGCTGATGCTCCAAAACCAACACACAGCTTGGATCGGGTTGGCGCTGAGTATCCCTGGAGTTTTGAGTCATTTGTTGAATGACATCTAGGAGAGGAGTATCGGGAGATACCCTCAAAAAATGACGATCAATACAGTCGGTGGGGGAAAAAAATGCAACCGTTTGGGAAAATACCATTATCTTTGGGGAAAAATGTACGGGATATTGATTTTTCTCTATTATAAACCTGGAAAATAAATCAAACCTTTCACTTTTCTTGATATAGCAGTCGCCACATCTATTAGGACATTCTTGAAAGCTAAAAGCTGCTCACAGTAAGTATTTACCTATTGCCCATTGCCTATTCCCTATTGCCTCTTGCTATAACTATTAATCCCCCAGGGCGATTGAGAGCAATTCCTGCACATTACTGACGGGAAAAATCGGAATTTGTAGTTGTTCAGCGAGTTCTGCCACGGTCATGTCATCGAGAAAAATCGCTTCTCCCTGTTTGAGCATGACTGAGGGTAATAAAATGCCATCTCCTAATATTTTTCCGGTTAATTTTTGTCGCAAATCCTGTCCGGTTAATAGACCAGTAACGGTGATTTCTTGACCCCAATATTGACTGGCTAAGGCAACTAAATTTACTGTTAGTCCTGAAATTTCATTTAAGGAGTTGACCAGAGGTTGAAAGGCTTTTTCTACCGCATTTCCCACCACCCAAGTGAACTGACGGGGGGTAGAACAAGATTGCAGAGGATAGTCTTTTACTGCTTGTTCAAATTCTTTGATAAATTTGCGAATGGAACCCACGCCATTCCCAATTTGAGGATAGTCTTGATAATCGGATTCCGGGGGTAATTCGGCCCCAGCAATTAAAAACAGTTCATCGGCAATCCACACACAGGTTGACCCTAATTCCTGTTGAAATTTTTGTTGTAAAGTTTGAACTTGGGTAATAATTTCTTGAGCTTTTTCGGGGGTGACAGGAATTAATTCATCTTGATTGGGACGAAAGCGAGTTAACCCCACTGGAACAACGGCAATGGAGGCAACAGTCGGGATTCTGCCGCGATGAAATTGGGCTAAATCTAAAATGGTTTGTTCTAGGTGTTTTCCATCATTAATTCCGGGGCAAACAACCACTTGAGCATGAATTTGTAAGCGATTTTTTTTAAACCATTGGAGTTGATCTAAAATTTGCCCTGCTCTGGGATTTTTTAATAACTGAATCCTGATCTCGGGTTCGGTGGCGTGAACGGAAACGTACAGGGGAGAAAGGCGCATTTGAGAAATTCTATCCCATTCTTTTGGCGATAAATTCGTTAAGGTTAAATAGGAACCATAGAGAAAACTTAGGCGATAATCGTCATCTTTGAGATAGAGGGTTTCCCGTTTTCCGGGGGGTTGTTGATCGATAAAACAAAAGGGACAGCGATTATTACATTGAATTAACCCATCAAATAAAGCGGATTGAAATTCTAATCCCAAATCCTGATCATAGTCTTTTTCGATTTCGATTTTATGGCTTTTTCCCCGGGTATCTAATACTTCTAATTCCAAAAATTCATCGGCACACAAAAATTGATAATCAATTAAGTCTCGGGGTTGTTGTCCGTTGATGGAAATAATGGCATCTCCAGGTTCAAAGCCAATTTCTGCGGCGATGGAATCGGGTAATACGGTGGTAATTTTAGCGGGATTAATCATATTCAGACTGATGACAGTAGGCTAAGTGCCAAGTTTTTTTAAATTCAAGTGTTTCGATCTCTTGTTGATCACTAAAATCAATGATTTTAGGATGAATAAGTTTTTATCTTATTGTTTTATATTCAACCG
>DATNRE010000670.1:0-31427 GCA_036703685.1 Candidatus Obscuribacterales bacterium | reverse complement strand
GTTAGCCTTAGAGTTACCGATGCGATTTAGTCGGGCGGTGGAAGTTGGAGAACAGTTTGAGGTGAAGGTGAGTCATGTTGATCCCCGAATGGATATGATTCAATTTCAGGAGATTATTAGTTCTACTGCTTCATCTGTTATGTAAAAATTTAAGGGAAAAAGATAGGTGTGGGGTGTCAGTTAAGAGTCAACCTTCACCTATTTTTTTGATTAATAATTCAGGAGGATCAATTCCTGGCAACTTCACAAATAATTGATAATTAATAACTGATTTGTATTTTTCCCTTTCTCCTGTTTCATCGAGTATAATCGCATAAATCCTGGTTGTGTCCCTCCAATTGTGTAGGGTTGGTGGTGAGATAGTTTTGAAGCCAGTTACAAGTTTGCTGCATTTGGCGGTTTAAGTCTAAATTTTCTAAACTGCCAAGAATAACCGTTCCATTATCGTTAGCAATGGCGAGAATGCTGGCATTGCCAGGACTAAAACTAACACTATTGACAAAATCATTTTGCTGTAAAACAATTAAAGGTTCAACCGAGTCACAATTTGATTCGTCCCAAAGACTATCCTGAATCTGCCACAGTCTGACTTTTTTATCATTACTGACCGTCGCTAAAATTTGCTCCTGGGGATGATAGCTTAAACCCTGTACCGCCGCATTATGTCCCAATAAACAAGAGCCGCGGGGGTTTTTCCCCTGAATCTTCCAAAGCCTGACGTTCCTATCTTCAGTCACGGCGATTTGGGAAGAATTGCCCAAAAAAGCGATATTACCCACCGTACTCTCCGAGGGCAATTCTAAAGTGGGTTGCCATTGGTTGCCCTGTTTAGCCCATAGGGTAATCCCATTCTGGGGAAGTGCCATTGAACTTTTGATCGAATGGGCAGATGTGGCCAAGATCTGACCATCGGGGCTAAAGCGGACATCCCAAACTTCATCTTGATGAACTAAGGAGGTGATGAGTTTTCCTTGTTTGTTCCAGAGTTTAACGGTTTTATCTGCACTGGCGCTGGCTAAAGTTTGACCGTCCGGGCTAAAGGTCACGGCCTTAACATCTTGAGTATGACCGGACAGTGATTGTAACAACCGACCCTGTTTTGTCCAGAGGCGCAGAATTTTGTCCTCACTCGCCGTGGCAATTTCTTCACCATTGGGACTAAACGTTACCCAACTGACTAGGCTAGGATGGGGTAAGCTCAAAGACGGTTTTGAGGTATATTCCAACATTTTGTTGCGCCCCCATAATTTCACGGTTTTGTCTTCACTCGCACTGGCTAAGGTTTGACCATCGGGACTAAAACTCACACTCGATACGGCGGCGCTATGACCCTGTAAGTTGGTATTCAAGGGATCTCGACTCCGATCCCAGAGACGGGCGGTGGTATCGGCGCTGACGGAGACTAAGGTTTGACCATCGGGACTAAATTCCACAGCCCAAATACTGTCTCGATGGCCAATAAAGGTTTTGAGTAGTACCCCGTTCAAATTCCAGAGTTTGACTGTGCGGTCACTGCTACCACTGAGTAAAAATTGACCATCGGGACTAAAATTGACCGTGAAAATATTATCGTTATGACCCTTAACCGGAACTTTAATTTCCTTGCCAGTTTCTGTGTTCCAGAGTTTCAGGGTGCGATCACCACTGGCGGAAACCAGTTGTTTACCATTGGGACTAAAATTGAGAGCAAAAATGGGTTGACTATGGGCTTTAATCGTGCGAATTAATTGGCCATCAATTGACCAAAATCTAATTTCTCCATCGTTACTACAACTGGCAATTATTTCACCATTGGGACTGAATTCTGCATCCAAAACAAAATCCGTATGACCTTTAAATTCACGAATTAAAGTTCCATCTAACCCCCATATTTTAATCGTTTTATCATAACTAGAAGTGATAATTTTTTTGCCATCGGGACTAAAATTAATATTATTAATCACATTCCGATGTCTCATGGGACGATGGGAAAGACGAGTTCCCGTGGTTGTCCAGAGAAAGACTTGATTTTGATCCGGGTTCCCGCGACTCGCCGTAGCGGTAGCAATTATTTTCCCATCGGGACTATAACGAACGGCTTTAATCGGAGTTTCATGGGGAAATTGGGTATCTGTGGTGAGTAACTTGCCCTCCATACTCCAAATTTTTAACTTGTGATCATTCCCAACCGTGGCAATTTGTTGACCGTCGGGACTAAAACTCACCCCTAAAACTCCAGCGTTATGACCCTCCAAACGATTTTTTTCTTGACTTCCTGAAATCATCTGCAATAACCCATGGGCAATTTCTGTTTTTGTGGCTTCTGGAGCTTTTGTTTTCAGGATATTTTGACCAATTTGGACAGTGGTTTTTAATACTCCTAATTGATCTTGCTGATCCGCTAATAACAGGGCATTTTTCGCCGAACTTAGGGCTTGAATTCTGGCTTTGACTTCATTTTGCCCATTAACATATAACATACCGGCAACACCAATCACAACCGCTCCCATAATCAATCCCAGGTATCGTTCTAAACGGCGATTTTTAGCCTCCGCTTGGTGGCGTTTTTCCTGTTCTTCTGAAAGTTTTTGACCCATTTCTTTCTCTTGAATCAGTTGGGCTTTTTCCTGCTGCAATTTGGTGATTACTTCTTCTTGTTCATTTCTATTCTGTCGGCGAATAAATCCCGCCAAATAATCATGCACCAATTGATAAAATTCTCCCGTAGCCCCAATATCTCGATAGACTAATCCAGATTTTTCTAAAATATAAAGAATAATATCTAAGGGGCCGATCACCTGCTCTCGATGTAATTTTTGTTTTAACTCCTCAGCTAATTCCAGGCGTGTTTTTAAAGGGCGGGTATCATTTTCATCGGTTAACGCATATAAAACCACACGAGCTATGGCTTCGTTTTCTTGGCCACAATCGTGGATTACTTCTTCTAAAAACCGCTCGACTAATTTTTGTTTGGGCCCTTGTTGATGATACTTTTCTAAAGTAGTAATATTTTCGGCTTGGAGTTGAGTCCCCACCACTTGTAATTCAATGGGACGAACTTCTCCCGCTTCTCCTGCTAAATCCTGAACCAAGGCTTCAATTAAGGGAGCTTCTAAATAAAAATGGGCGCGGTCGGTCAAACTCTTAATTACGTTCTGGGCTTCTTTTTTGCTGAAATTTCCCAAATAAAATAAAATGTCTTTACTTAAAATATCATTATTAATAGCTTCTAAATCAACCTGGCGGGTTCCCTCTAGTAAATAATGCAAATAATCTTCCCGCAATGAAATAACAATTTTCACAAAGGGCAGATTTAAAGCATCTTGTAAAAACTCAAAAAATAGTCTTTGTAATCTTAGAGACTCAACAAAAAATAATTCTTCAAATTGATCAAAAATTAATACGGTCAATAAATTTTGTTTGGCGTTGTTTTTGAGTTGTTCAATGACTCTAATTAAAATCTCAGTAGGATCTTGATTTTCCGGTTCTTCCTGGGTTTCCCCATACAAGTCACTTTCTAAAGTTAAAGGTATGGTCACGGCTGAATTTTCCAAACCTCGGTTTAATAGTTTTTGTTCTAATTCATGCAGTAAAAAATTGTAGGTTTTAATCACAATTGGAATGCTAATCCGCGCCTCAATAATTTTTTGTTGTAAAGCGGGAACTAATCCGGCTCTCAAAATCGAGCTTTTTCCTACCCCGGATTGACCATAAATAACCGTTAATTTATGATAACTACTCGCCATCCTTTGTAATAGATGTTTAATGGCTTCTTCCCGTCCTGAAGCGGTGATTTCATCGGTAAAATGAGCATTAATTTCACTAGGATTTAAGGTGGAAGTCAGGACTTGTTTGCGAGGTTGTAATCGTCCGGCTCCCACAAAGGCATTATAGCCATAGGCACTGGATTGATTACGATATTCTTCTTTAATTTTAAAGGCTTCTTGATAATCTCCTAATTCAAAATAAAGACGGTTTAAGGTCTGCAAAATTTGCAGATATAACCAAATCAAATTGACTGTTAAAAGGGTATTTTTAATCGTCGCCGATGCCGCTTCTAATTGTTCAATTGCAACCCATTTTAATCCCTGCTTTTCTAAAGTTTGTGCTAAAATATATAAAAAGAAACTCTTTAATTGGTCAATCCAAGGATTGTCGGGATTGATCTTCGCTTCTAAAACCAAAGTTTCTAAGGCAACATTTGCTAATTCTTGCGCATTTTGCCAGTCGTGATTTTGGAGAGCGACATTGGCTAAAAATCCATAATCCTGGGCGAGTGGAATCAGAAAATCATCGCCTAATTCCTGATGTAGTTTGCGACCTTTTAAAGCCAGTTTTTCGAGACTTTTCCAATCTCTTAAATGGATAAAAACTTCTCCAATTTTATTTAAAAACTTGGCTACTAAATCTTGACGTTGGGCGGCTTCAAACTTTTCAATAGACCGACAGAGGGCATCTTTAGCTTGTCTCCATTCCCGTTCTCCATTGGAGTCACGATGTTGTTCAGCTAAATAACACCAACACAAACCAATATGAAATAATATTAATCCTTCCCATAACAAAAGATTAGAACAATCTTCTGTGATCGGCACAATTTCAGGCTGAACAAGAATAGGTTTCTGAGTCTGGTGGTGCTGGTTCCAAAATCTCAAGGCTTGTTGATATTGTTGTAAAGCCAGAGTAACCTGCTGATTCGTATAAAAATAGCGGCCATAAACCCATTTTAACTTAGCTTCTAAAACAGGATCGATAGGGGTTTCCCGTTTTTTTAAATCTTCATAAGCGGCTTGAAGTTCACTTCCAGATTTTGAGCCTAAAATACTAGCCGTCGGTAAAAATCGTTCTGAACCTGCGTTTAAAACCGTTGTAAAAACCGATGAAACTCTTGCTTCTAAAAATTCAATTAATTCATCAGAACTGAGTAAGAATTCATAGGTGGTTGCCCAACTGGTAAAATCGGGAGCATTGCGATTCAGTTTTTTCCATAATTTATCATTAATCCATAAAACTAAAGGAAAGGGAAAATTACGAAAAGCCTCCCTCACTAAATTAGCAGACTCTAAAACTTCATCAATAGCAACAACGGATTCTAACCCATCAACCATTAAAACCGAAGGATAATTAGGCCCTAGTTCGGCTTGAATTGAACCATATAAGGTCTGACTCCCAGGAGCTAACTTCAATTGGTGCAGGGTTAGGGAACATTCTTCCTGAAGTTGGGCGACCATTCTTTCCCGCAAACTTTCATAATTACACCGCAATAGCAACAACGAAAAACCGCCTTGCATTTTCGTGATAGCTCTGGCTAAGGTACGAATTTGCTGCTGATTATGGCTGATGGTATCGTTTACGGGATAAGCTGCCATCCTTCTGAATCTCCTTGACGGGGTTATCATCCGACGGTTATGGGGAAATCGGCTACGACCGCCTTCGTCTCGATTATAACTCAAACCCCCTGACACCTATCTGGTGTATTCCTCTATTCTATCTTGCTGATTCCTCCTTCCCTGCCATAACATAAACCACTGGTGTCGCAAGCAATGTCCCGTCTAACGTTAGGGTTAGTGAATATGGATTTTCCCATACCCGGTGGGATGATCTCAGAAGTCGAGGGTTCAAACCCGTCATGACTTAAACTGGTTCCTTGGGAGTCGGCAAAACTAGGGGTGGCATTGATCACACCGACTAAGGATAATGTGATGATTAAAATATATTTTTTTCCGAGGTTGGTGAACATAATATTTAGCTCCTAATTAATTTCTCAGTTAGTAATTGATGGCTTGATCTAGGCAAAACGGGGTAATGATTTTGATTTCATATTTAGACTGATTTGTTGATTTGGTATGTTCCCTGGAGTTCAACTTCAGGGGGGAAACCGCCCGATGACTCTTTCATCATCTAAAATTAAGAGGGTTTTAGGCTTGATGGCTGTGACAGTTTCATTCTCCGTTGACTTCAAATGGTGGAATATCAAGATTTTTGGGATCGTCCCCAAGGTCTAGTCCGACGGGTTAATACTTCAACCTGTGGCTAGGGGAGAGCGGTAGCTAGACTTTCTGTAATGGGTATAACACTTTAGTAACTGACACAAGGGCTTCAAGACTTCAATTGATTTAAGTTGGCAGATTAGGGGCTTCTGATGGAGAGCTACAATATCAGTATAGCAAATTCCAGTTAATTTAGCATAAATTTGATGTTTAATTCTAATACTCTTAGTCTAGCTTTATTCAGTGGAAAAGGAGGTGTGGGAAAGACCACCCTTTCCTGTGGGTTTGCCCTCAAGTGGGCGAAACAATTTCCCCATGAACAAATTTTACTCATTTCCACCGATCCCGCCCATTCCTTGGGGGATATTTTACAAATTACGGTCACGGATCAGGCGGAATTAATTGAAAATTTTCCTAATTTAAAAGTTCGGGCTATAGAATCTGAAAAATTATTAACAGCATTTAAAAATCGTTATGGTGCAGTTTTAGAATTATTAGTAGAACGGGGTAGTTTTGTCGAAGGCGAAGATTTAACTCCGGTTTGGGATTTAGACTGGCCGGGAATTGATGAATTAATGGGTTTATTAGAAATTCAACGGTTATTTCATGACCAAATTGTGGATCGGGTTGTGGTCGATATGGCTCCGAGTGGTCATGCGTTAAACCTTTTAGAATTAATGGATTTCTTAGATAATTTATTAGGCTCTTTAACGTTATTTCAAGAAAAACACCGTACTATTAGTCAATCTTTTACCGGGCGTTATCAATCGGATCAAGCGGATGTTTTTTTAGAAGAAATGCAGGAAGAACTAGCTTCTGGAAGATCTCGCCTTCAAGATCAAGAAAAAACCGCTTGTTTTGTAGTCGCTATTCCTGAACCTATGAGTTGGTTAGAAACCCAACGTTTTTTACAAGCTCTTGAAGGTCTAAAAATTCCAGTCGGGGGTTTATTTATTAATCATATTGTTTCCCAAACTCAAAATTTAGATCGGTATCAGGAACAGCAGAAACTTCTCAAACAATTTCAGGATATTGCCGAAAATCATCCTATTTTTACGATTCCCGAAGTTTCAACAGAACCCTTGGGAACTCAAGCCTTAGAAGCCCTATTTTATCAAGTTAAACCTTTAATAATATTAGAAGATTTAGAGGATAAAAATTTTATTCCCCCTCAACCCTTAGAATTTTTGAGTCCTTCAGCTAAATTAAGTGATTTTATTGATGAAAATAGACGGTTAATTATTGTCGGTGGGAAAGGCGGTGTGGGTAAAACAACTATTGCTGCTGCCATCGGTTGGGAAATGGCTAGGCGTTATTCGGAGCGAAAAATTCAGATAGTTTCTATTGATCCAGCCCATTCTTTAGGAGATGCTTTTGGCTTAGAATTAAGCCATAAACCCAGGGCAATTACTCCTAATTTATTTGGTCAAGAAATAGACGCTGATCAAGTTTTAAATCAGTTTCGAGAAGACTACCTCTGGGAACTCGCAGAAATGATGAGTGGTGAAAAAGATGATCCCAATGCCATGTTGAAATTAGCTTATGGCCCGGAAGCCTGGCGGCGAATTGTGTCCCAATCTTTACCCGGAATTGATGAAATGTTATCCTTAGTAGAAGTCATGGATTTATTAGAAAGTAATCAACTCGATTTAATTATTTTAGATACGGCTCCTACGGGTCATTTATTAAGGTTTTTAGAAATGCCAACGGCGATGGGTGAATGGTTAGCGTGGATTTTTAAACTATGGATTAAATACCAGAATGTTTTAGGAAGAACTGAATTTATGGGACGGTTAAGAACCTTACGTCAACGGGTTGTTAAAGCTCAGAAAAAACTGCAAGATCCTAATTATACTGAATTTATTGGTGTGGTTCAAGGACAAGTTGCGATTGTGGCAGAAGCAAAAAGGTTAACAGAATCTTTAACAGAAAAGGGAATTTATCAACGCTATATTGTTCAAAATCGCTTGGAAGTAGGACAGGAATTAGTAACAGAACAATTCCCCGATCAAACCTTAATTATTTTGCCTAATCTTTCCCGTTCCGTTGAACCCATTGTTAGAATCAAAGAAGCAGCTAAAATTATATTTTAAGCACAAATCATGGGATTTAGTTTTATTAGGAATGAGGAAGATATCTCACCTTTAAATTAAATAGCGATAAATAGCGATCGCATTGTTAAAATAAGTTGTGGATTTCTTCCCGACTAATAGTAAACTAATTTTCTCCATTACCAATTACCCATTACCCATTTTTTATTGCCAGTCTGGAGAATGTAAGCGTTTCAACTGTTCTAAATGTCGAGTAAAATAGCAGGAATCTAAACGGCTATAATTAAACTGCTCCGCGTTAATAATGCTAATCATCCAAGCCCAAATATGAGCCGTTTCAGTTAATCCTTGAAGTAGACTTTTTTCTAGTTCTATTAGGGGGTTAATGTCTTCATAACCGAGGAGAAAAGCCTCACGAACTTTTTTACTGAGTCCCGACTGTAATGAGACTTGTAAAAACTTAGCAATATCAAAAGATCGCCACCCATATCCACATTGATCAAAATCAAAGAGGGTAATTTGATCATCAGCAGTGAAATGAGCATTCCCACTATGGGGATCACCCCAACAAATCCCCCATAATGGAGGAATTTTAGGTAAATTTTCCAGTTGAGCTTCGAGTTGAAAGACAACTTCTACTAAATAGTTTAAATCCTTGGGTCTGTTTTTTAAATAGGGTGCGATCACCACTAAGGAACTCTCTAATAAATAATCTAAGGTTAAAGGTTGACGTTGAACCGGGGGTTTAAAATTCAAAGAAATTTGATGAATTTTAGCAACGGTTTCACCTAATTTAAAACTTTGCTTAAAATTCAAATCTCCGATCGCAATTTGACCCGGAGCATTGACAAATAAAACCGCATATCTTTTGCCTTCAGGAGCATTGATTTCAATAAATAATCGTCCATCTGTTGTGCTGATGGGATAAGCAACGGGGAGTTGATGTCGATGCAAAAAATCCAGCAATTCTACCTCAAACTTAATTTCGTCTTGACAACGCCAATGTTGATGGGAAATTCTCAAAAAATAGCGCGTTGTTTGAGTTTTTACCGAATAAACATCACTTAATCCTCGATGCCAAAATTTGCATTTTTCAATCGGATCAATGGGATAGTGATTTAAAATTTGAGTGATTAACGCTCTGATGTCTAAGGTTGAGTAACTAATCGGAAAAATATCGGACTGACTTCTAACTCCAGACTCATTCTGCCGAAGATTAGGTTGGTTTAAAAGCATCATATTGGTTTTAGGGTAGTGGGGAATTTTCCTGATTTGTAGGATAGAGGATGAGGATGAGGATTAAACAACCCACTGGTTAACGATTCCGCTTTCCCCACCAGACAACCTACGGCTTGGATAGATTAGAGATTTGTTATTCAGTATGATTCAAAATCGGGAAAATAAAATATTTTTTATTCAGAGTTTATTTTTTTTTACTAATTTAATAAAAATCAATATTAGTTAAACTTTCTTTACTCATTTCTGGTTTTAAATTGCCAGAATTCTGAATCACGTTCCGGTATTTTCTTAATGTAAAGACCTATATTTATAAGGTAATCAAAAAAACATAATTTGTCAAGAATTTCAGTTCATTAGGATACAAAAATAAAAGCCCGGCGGTGGGTGCGACTTTGCCTGACGCACCCTAGGAATAGTTTAGGGGTAGAGAGTCTGACCCGTTGCGGAATCAAAAATTAAGATCTGGTTAAAATCGAGTTTGACGGTTAGGCGATCGCCCGGACGAATTCGATGGTGAATGGGGACTTGAAATTGAATAGAATATTGATCGGTTTGGGGGATATGGGCACGAACTAAGATTTCTCGTCCCAGGGGTTCGATCACACTGATTTCTACCTCCAGGGGTGATTTTTCAAACGCCCAAATATCTTCTTGTAGATCATCAACAAATTGATCGGATCTGGGAATAAGTCCGGTCGGACTTACGAATTGAATGTGTTCAGGACGAATGCCTAAATCAAATTGCTGACCGTCTTGGGGTTGTAATTTTTCTCGAATTGCAGGAGGACAAGTTAAGGATTGATTCCCTACCCAAAATAAACTATTTCCATAGGTAATGGGTAAAATATTCATGGGAGGATTGCCTAAAAAAGTAGCAACCATGCGATTTTTGGGGCGAGAATAAACCGTTTGTGGATCACCAATTTGTTGAATTTTTCCTTGATGGAGAATGACTATTTTATCCGCTAAAGTCATCGCCTCGACTTGATCATGGGTAACATAAATTGTGGTAATTTTTAAGCGATGATGCAGTTGTTTGAGTTCCGCTCGGGTATCATCTCGCAGTTGAGCATCTAAATTAGAGAGAGGTTCATCTAATAGAAATACTTTCGGTTCCCGGGCGATCGCCCGTCCTAATGCCACCCGTTGTTGTTGTCCTCCAGAAAGTTGTTTGGGTTTACGATTTAATAAATGTTCAATGGATAAAGATCGGGCTACCTGTAAAATTATTTCTTGGGTTTTAACGCTATCAACTCCTCGCATTTTTAAGCCAAAGGCTAAATTTTCTGCGACGCTTAGATGGGGATACAGGGCATAATTTTGAAAGACCATTGCCACATCCCGTTTACGGGCTGGAATTTCATTAACTAACAGATTATCAATATAAACATTGCCACTGGTGGCGGTTTCTAACCCGGCAATGGTTCTTAAAACCGTTGATTTTCCACAACCGGACGGCCCGACCAATACCCAGAATTCTCCGTCGGGAATTTCTAAATTAATATTTTCAATTGCGATCGCGGCATTATAACGTCGGGTGATATTTTCTAAACGAACATTTGCCATTATTAATCCATTAAAATAGAATAAATTTTTAGGGTTAAGGATTCTGTTCAACTAACTGTTCTAGTTCAGAAACAACCCGATCTAATTCTTCAACTAAAGGAGTTGAATCGACTTTACAAAAGGCATGGACTAAAGATCGATAGTACCATAGAGTTCCTGCTTTTTTGCCCGTAAATCTTTCCCATAAATCTTCCCCAATTTGACGATAATCTTTGACAATGGATTGGGCATTATAGAGTTTATCCGCCGCCGAAACTAAGCGCACCGATGGCGAAGCGTGAATAATATGGTCAATATAGGCTTGTTTTCGTTCTCTCCAAGGAGGTTTGGGAGTCCTATCGGTATCGGTACAACCCTCAACAATTCTGGCGACGGTTTCCCCAAAACGCCGTTGAATTTCGGCTCGAATGGGAGCACCGCCCTGATCTTCGATGGCATCATGTAAAAGGGCTGCGATCGCTTCTTCCTCATTAGCCCCGTATTCTAAGGCAATACTGGCCACTCCCAACAGATGGGCAATATAGGGAACCTCCGAACCCTTACGAATTTGGTTGGCGTGGAGTTCGGTGGCGTAAACTAAGGCGGCGGTAAATTGGGCAGAAAGCATAATTGCGAATTCTGTTGTTCATCCTAAAATATATCAAATTGATCCATTTAATGCTTTAATGTTAAAGGCTTAAAATATTAAAACTTTTAATTGAGTTGGTTGTAGTCAAAAATGGATCGATTTCGTGTAGAAGTTATTGCTAAAACTCCTTGCCCTCAGCAAGTTATTTATGCGGCAATGCACCAAGATTATACGGATATTTTTGTGGCAGAGGAAAAAGATGCTTGGCCGTCGGAGGAAAAATGTGGGGAAGTGATTGTTAAGCGTTTATTAGCAGGAGAAAGGGGACATTATGGGCCGTTAGAACACTGTCAAATTGTCTTGGGTTGTGGTTATTTTCCCCATAGTGTTATGCAGCAAGCTAGAACTCACAGAATAGGAATTAGTTTTGATGTTCAATCCTACCGCTATACTTCGGGGAAAGTATTAGAAGTAGCCGAAGGAAAAAGGGATATTGAAGATGCGTTTTATTTAAGACCCGTAGGAAATTATAGCGATCGCCAAGGCAAAAAATATTACTATTCTCCTGAACAACGTCAACAGGATTTAAACTGGTGTTTAGAAGCAGCAAAACGCTATAAAATTGATATTGATAATGGAATGTCCGAAGAACACGCCCGGGGAAAAGTTCCCTTTGATTATCGTCAACATTTTGTAGTGAGTTTTACTTTAAGAGCCCTATTACATTTTCTGGATTTACGCTTTAAAAAAGATGCCCAGTTAGAAATTCAAAAACTCTGCGATTTAATTTGGCCCCATACTCAAGAATGGGTTCCAGAAATTGCTAAATGGTACGAACAAACTCGACTCGGAAAAGCTCGACTTGCCCCTTAAATCAGTCATCAGTTGTAGGGGCGGGTTCATCGACAGGCGCGGTCATTAACAAAGATCTAAAAAAACCCGCCCGTACCAGTTTATTACCCATTACCCATTACCCATTACCCATTCCCTGTTCCCTCTTTATGAAATTAAACATTTTAAAACTGAATGAAGCCGCAACTTTACCTCAATATGCCCATATTGGGGATGCTGGATTAGATTTATTTGCGATCGCCAATACCACTATTTTCCCCGGAGAAAGTCAATTAATTCCCACCGGAATTGCCATTGAATTACCCCTAGGAACAGAAGCCCAAATTCGACCGAGAAGTGGTTTAGCCTTAAAACATCAAATCACCGTTTTAAATACCCCCGGAACCATTGATGCCGGATATCGGGGAGAAATCGGAGTGATTTTGATTAACCATGGCAAAACATCCTTTAATATTACTAAAGGCATGAAAATCGCTCAAATGGTGATCGCCCCGGTTTTGCGGGTAGAAATTGAAGAAGTTCAACAGTTAAGTGATACAAAAAGAAGCGATAATGGATTTGGGTCTACGGGATTAATCTCGACCAAACCCCACTAATTTTTATTATTTTATTAGCATGGAAGACTTACCAGAAAACTATCAACCCCCCCTGCGACCAACCTGGGATGAGTATTTTATGATGATGGCTAAACTGGTGGCTACGCGCTCCACCTGTTTAGTGTTTCCCGTGGGTGCAGTGATTGTTAAAGACCGACAAATGCTGGCTACGGGTTATAATGGCTCGCCCTCCGGTTCGATTCACTGTACAACCCAAGGTTATTGTTATCCGGGGTTAAGCACCTGTGACGCCAGTTCGGTATTACCCTCCCGCGCGGTTCACGCAGAAGCTAATGCGATCGCCCAAGCGGCAAAACATGGAATTTGTTGTAACGGGGGAAGTATTTATGTTACCTTGGAACCTTGTATTTCCTGTTTAAAATTAATTATTTCTACGGGAATTAAGGAAGTCTTTTATGAGACAGTTTTTAATTCTGGAGACAAGGCGATGGTACGAGATTTATATATTAATGATGGCTTAGTCACCTTGAAAAAAATTCATCTTTCTGAAGAAATCACTCAAAAAGGAGCCTCATTTTTATTAAATCCGACATCAGTTTTTGGCATGGTTAAGGGAGGACAGTAAATCATAGATTTAGATTGAATTATGGAATTTTAGGGATTAATTTAATCGATTTAAAAAATGGTCAAACTTGAACATCGGAGGAGCTAAATATTGTGAGACTGGTGATTCTAGGTGGCCCCGGAGCAGGAAAGGGAACTCAAGCCCAACTATTATGTAGTGATTTGGGTATTCCTTGCTTAGATATGGGTCAGATTCTTAGACAAAGGATCATTTCTGATACAGAGTTAGGCCAACAAGCTAAACCCTATGTGGAAAAAGGCGAGTTAGTCCCAGATGAAATAATGATTAAATTTGTCCGTCAACAATTGATTGATCCAAATGTGGGGAAGGGTTGGCTTTTAGACGGTTATCCCCGTACCGCATTTCAGGCGGAAGAATTGGATTTTTTATTAGAAGATTTAGAACAAAAGTTAAATTGGGCGATTTATTTTAATGTTCCAGAAATGGTATTAAAAAAGCGTTCTTTAGCGCGATCGCGAGCCGATGACCAACCGGGAATTATTGAACGTCGCATCGAACTATTTTATCAACGCACTGTTCCCATTTTAGAATATTATGAACTTACCAATCGTCTGTTAGATATTAATGGGGAGCAATCTCCAGAAGAAATTTATCAAGAGATTTGTCAACGTCTCAATTAATAGAATACAGCCCGGTCGGGCTGACTACAATTACCTTTAATTAATTATGTGGAAACGTCCTGATCATAGAGAACCAAATCAACTTCGTCCTGTAAGTTTTGAGCGGAATTTTACCCGATTTTCTCCGGGTTCTGTGTTAGCAAAAAGTGGGGATACAAAAGTATTATGTACCGTTAGTATTGAGCCGGGAGTCCCTAAATTTCTACAGAATACAGGACAGGGATGGTTAACCGCAGAATACCGAATGTTACCCGGTGCAACCCCCCAACGTCAACCCAGAGAATCCTTCAAACTATCAGGAAGAACCCAAGAAATTCAACGGTTAATTGGACGAAGTTTAAGGGCTGCATTAGATTTAAAAGCATTAGGAGAATTTACAATTACCGTTGATGCCGATGTGATTCAAGCGGATGCGGGAACCCGAACTACCGCTATTACTGGGGGGTTTGTAGCGCTAGTTGATGCCTTAAATTCCTTAGTGGAAAAAGGACAACTCCAACAATTACCCATCTGTCATCAAATTGCAGCCATTTCTGTAGGATTATTAGAAGGAGAACCCTATTTAGATTTGAATTATCCCGAAGATGTAGCCGCCGATATTGATTTTAATTTAGTGATGACCGAAGAATTAGAAATTATTGAAATCCAAGGAACCGCAGAATCCGGTAGTTTTAGCCGGGAAAAACTCAATAAAATTTTAGATTTTGCCGAACTAGGAATCAAAGAGTTATTAGAGGCTCAACGTCAAATATTAGGAGAGTTTATCCTCCTAAAAACTGAGTAATCATAAATAACAAACAGTATATTTTTTTTATTACCCATCACCCATTACCCATCACCTGTTCCCTGTTCTCCTAAAAATCATCTAATAAAGAACCCAAACGTTTGAGTAAAGGATCGGCTTCTGCCATTGCTTCTGGAGAGGGAGAGACGGTTTCTGGATCGGGTTCAGGTGGGAGAGGTTTTGACTCCATGATCATCACAGGTTGAGATTTAACGGTTTCTAAACCTGTAGCAATTTCAATTAATTTTTGGTTAATTGATGTTTGTAATTGACTGACTTGTTGAGTTAACTGATGGAATTGAGTATCTAATCGTTCTATTTGAGTACCATCGTCGGCTATGACTTTTTTTTCTAAATCTGTTAATTTATTTTGAATTTCAACTAACCGTTCTTCCAGGGGTTTTAAATTAGGTAAAATTGGTAAAACTTGAGGAGGATTCAGGTTAGGAATCTCAGGCGGTGGGGGTGGGGGCGTAGGTTCAGATTTAGACAATAATAAAAATTGCCACAGAGCTTGTTTGCAAAGATTACTAAAAGTCTGATACTTCGCCTGGGATAGTTCCTGTTCAATGGCATCTAATAATGTCTGATCTGCGGCATCTTCCGTGAATGTTACCGACTGAGTTTGTTTACGATTTGGCCACAGCATAATATAAATTCAGACCTACAGTTATCCCATAATTGAGTTTGGAGCCTGGAAAATTTTGAGCCAAACAATAATTAACCAGATTCACCCTTTATCAGTGTATCAGAATCGGGATGCCCTAGAGCCAAAATTAAACCCGCCCCTGCCCAGTGAAACTGAGTTTAGGACGGGTTTAATTCACAAAATTAGCGTCGGGCTAACTGAGCTTCACCGTAGACATACTGCCCTAAAGCATTAGCTTTACGAGAAGGTTGAACTAAATGGGCTCTCAGACCAGCGTTTTTGAGCAGAGGTTGTAGATCTTCCCAGAAAAATTCGCCACCGCCTCCAGTCACGACCACATCCGTTACCCGTTCAGGTAACCATTTAACAACGCGATCGGATAAATCCCGGGCAAAATTTTTCCGTAATTCCGGCACAATATCATCTAAGTTAAAAGGTTTAACCGCCCCGCGAGGACGATATAACCGTTCTCCGGTGGGTTTATGAACCGCTTCCAGTAAGTACAGAGACTGACTATCGGCGCCTTCAATTTTACTTGCCACTTCTTCATAGAATTTACCCATAGCAAAGTTATCACTTTGGGAAACCCCTCTGGCAAAACGGAAGCGATCAACCGTTAAGAAATCGGTGGTTTGATGACCAACATCCACAATCGCCACAGAGAGATCAGCAAAATTGGGAACTTCTTTGCCGCCCTGAGCTTCCAGCCAAATCAAACTACCATAGCCCTCGGGCATGATCCGAACCGTAGTCACATTGACGGCGATCTTTTCGCCGCGATAGAGCATATCGTGGCCACCACTGAGTAAGCGGGTGATGTGTTCCTTCTCTTGCTCAAATTGTGATTGAGAATAGAAAGGCAGTCCTAGAACCACATCAATGTCACCTTGTAGCTTAAAGTAGCCGATACAAGCAAAAAGTTTAATTAAAGCATCATCAACCTTGGAAGGGGAATCGGAACCATCTTTAAACAAACTGGCTCCAAAGTCAGCCGCCAGTTGACCCACGGCATAACCTGTTCCTTGATATTCCACCCAAATATCCAGAAGGGGATCGGTATTTTTCGACTCAAAGCCACCGCCTCTAGCGGTATCCACCGTCAGTGCTTTGATATTGGAGGGAATAAAAACGACTTCATTCGGGTTACGACTGGTGGAAGCCTTTGTCGATGTCCGTCCTAAATCAATACTTAAAATCGTTTTTTTGCCGGCTGTCGGCGTTTGCCGATTCAGCATTGAAGCCGCAGCGGCCGCTGCGGCTGGTTGTCCGGGCTGTTTGTTACCACCTTGCATCGGAATATGTTACCTCACGGAGATTCAAGATATATAATGCCTTATCTGTTGCCAATTTTATCTACTTTCAGGAAACCGACAACAATCAGTAAAATCTGAGATTTTGAGTTTTTTCTGGAGAGAACCGGGGAGCAACCCCGTCTGGTAAACCCTGTAATCACTATAGATACTGGGTTATCCTGAATCTAAAACCACATTAATAACCTGAAACAACAACTTTTGAGTCTTCTGATCAAATTCGGGTCTTACCGGAAGTCTTGTTGTCGGCCCTAGGGATGCACCTGTAGTTTAATTTTATGGCTTCCCTAACTGTTACCACAATTTTAGGGAGGTGAGTTGCCTGATACTGAAATATTACGTTAAATTTAGTTAAGATTATGAATAACAAAACCCGATCACAGATTCTATATTCCACACCCTAGGGCAACGCAATTTATGAAAACATCCTGGAAAACCATTGTTCTTTGGACTCTACCCGCCTTAGTCATCGGGTTTTTTGTCTGGCAAGGGGCTTTTGCCACGGCCCCGGCAGAATTGGGCAAAAACACCGCCAGCACCCGCATGAGCTATGGTCGTTTCTTAGACTATCTGAATGCGGGTCGTGTGACCAGTGTAGAACTCTATGATGGCGGACGCACGGCCATTGTGGATGCGATCGATCCCCAACTCGATAACCGAGTGCAAAAACTGCGGGTAGACTTACCCAATAACGCCCCGGAATTGATCGCCCGGTTAAGAGAGTCCCAAATTAGTTTTGATACCCACCCTCCTCGGAATGATGGAGCCCTGTGGGGACTATTGGGAAATCTAATTTTCCCAATTTTATTAATTGCAGGTCTATTCTTTTTATTCCGTCGGTCGAATAATGTTCCCGGTGGCCCGGGTCAAGCCATGAATTTTGGCAAGTCCAAGGCTAAATTCCAAATGGACGCCAAAACCGGAGTCTTATTTGATGATGTGGCTGGGGTAGAAGAAGCCAAAGAAGAATTACAAGAAGTCGTTACCTTCCTGAAAAAACCCGAACGGTTTACCGCCGTGGGCGCAAGAATTCCTAAAGGAGTTTTATTAGTCGGCCCTCCAGGGACGGGTAAAACCCTATTAGCTAAAGCGATCGCCGGGGAAGCCGGAGTTCCCTTTTTCAGTATCTCCGGTTCGGAATTTGTGGAAATGTTTGTGGGTGTGGGCGCGTCCCGGGTGCGTGACCTGTTCAAAAAAGCCAAGGAAACCGCTCCTTGTATCGTTTTTATCGATGAAATTGATGCCGTCGGTCGTCAACGGGGCGCGGGCATTGGTGGGGGTAACGATGAACGGGAACAAACCCTAAACCAATTATTAACGGAAATGGACGGGTTTGAGGGCAATACCGGAATTATTATTATTGCGGCGACCAACCGCCCCGATGTTCTCGACTCCGCCCTCCTACGTCCGGGTCGGTTTGACCGTCAAATTACCGTGGACGCCCCGGATATTAAGGGTCGTTTAGCGGTTTTGGAAGTGCACGCCCGCAATAAGAAAATTTCCGAGGAAGTGTCCTTAGAAGCGATCGCCCGTCGGACTCCGGGGTTCACCGGGGCTGACCTAGCCAACTTGCTCAACGAAGCGGCCATTTTAACCGCCCGGCGTCGGAAAGAAGGCATGACCATGATCGAAATTGATGATGCGGTGGATCGGGTGATTGCCGGGATGGAAGGAACGCCCTTAATTGATGGCAAGAGCAAACGGTTAATTGCTTACCACGAAGTCGGTCATGCGATCGTTGGAACCCTGCTTAAAGAGCATGATCCGGTGCAGAAAGTCACCTTAATTCCCCGGGGTCAAGCCCAGGGTTTAACCTGGTTTATGCCCGATGAAGATCAAGGGTTGATTTCCCGTTCCCAAATCCTAGCCCGGATTACCGGAGCCTTGGGCGGTCGGGCGGCTGAAGATATCATTTTTGGTGATTCGGAAGTAACAACCGGTGCTGGGGGCGATTTACAACAGGTAGCGGGCATGGCACGGCAGATGGTTACCCGTTACGGAATGTCGGATTTAGGGCCTTTGTCCTTAGAATCTCAACAGGAAGTGTTTTTGGGTCGGGACTTTGCGACTCGCACGGAATATTCTAATGAAATTGCCTCTCGCATTGATGGTCAAATTCGCAGTATTGCCGAACATTGCTATCAGCAAGCCTGCCAAATTATTCGGGATAACCGGGCTGTAATTGATCGCTTAGTCGATCTTTTAATTGAAAAAGAAAGCATCGACGGCGATGAATTTCGGCAAATTGTCGCCGAGTACACAGAAGTTCCTGAAAAAGAACGGTTTGCGGCGGTAATTTAATCTGAATTTCAGTCACAATTCACTTAAAATTAACAAGGGTAAAGCAATTGCTTACCCTTGTTTTTTATCACCCGTAGTAAGCCCTTTAGGGCTTTCTGCTTCTGAGGCGTGAACGCCTCACTACAATTTTAGGAGATATAAAAGATGATTACTCAAACAGAATATCGGCAACGACGGGAACAATTAATGGCGAATATTAAGCAGGGAACTGCCATTTTTAGAAGTGCGCCCATGGCAGTTATGCACAATGATGTAGAATATAATTTTCGCCAAGATAGTGATTTTTTCTATTTAACGGGGTTTAATGAAGCGAATGCGGTTGCTGTTTTAGCCCCTCACCATGAAGAACATAAATTTGTTTTATTTGTGCAACCCAAAGACCCAGAAAAAGAAACTTGGTCAGGATATATTACGGGGGTAGAAAAAGCTAAAGAACTTTATGGAGCGGATGAAGTTTATCCGATTCATGAATTAGATGAAAAATTGCCCCAATATTTACAAAAAGCTGACCGGATTTATTATCGCTTAGGACGGGATGAAAAATTCAATGAAAAGATTTTAAAACATTGGCAAAAACTATTAAGAGTTTATCCGAAACACGGTACAGGGCCGATTGCGATTGAAGATATTTGTAATATATTACATCCTATCCGTTTAATTAAAAGCGAAACGGAATTAGAGTTAATGCGCAAAGCAATAGAAATATCAGTAAAAGCCCATAACCATGCCCGGGAATTTGCCCAACCCGGACGTTATGAGTATGAAATTCAAGCAGAAATCGAACATATTTTTGGCTTAAATGGGGGAACTATTGCCTATCCTTCTATTGTGGCATCGGGAAAAAATGCTTGTATTTTGCATTATGTAGAAAACAATTGTCAAATACAAAATAATGATTTATTGTTAATTGATGCGGGATGTTGTTATCAATATTATAATGGAGATATTACCCGAACTTTTCCCGTTGGCGGTAAATTTACACCGGAACAAAAAATCATTTATGAATTAGTTTTGAAAGCCCAATTAGCCGCCATTGAACAAGTTCAACCCGGAAATCCTTATAAAAATATTCATGATACTGCGGTGCGGGTATTGGTGGAAGGTTTAATGGATTTAGGATTATTAGTTGGGGATATTGAGGAAATTATTAAGGAAGAAAAATATAAGCCTTTTTATATGCACAGAACCGGACATTGGTTAGGTTTAGATGTGCATGATGTGGGGGTCTATCAATGGGGTGAAAATCCTCAACTATTGCAACCTGGAAATATATTAACAGTTGAACCGGGTATTTATATTTCTCCTAATATTAAACCCGTTGAAGGACAACCGGAAGTTCCCGAATGTTGGCGGGGAATTGGGGTAAGAATTGAAGATGATGTCTTAGTAACTTCCGGCGGATATGAAGTTTTAAGTGCAGGAGTTCCTAAGTCTGTGGAAGCGATGGAAACATAATTCAACCCTATATGTAGGGGAAATTGATGAATTGCCCCTACTGTAGTTTTTCGGTGCTAATCATGCTAAATTATTCGATATTACTCTACTAAAAAACGACAAATTTTAATTAATTATGACTCATATCTTGATCTTATCTTCTTCTTTGGGGGCTGGACATAATAGTGCAGCGCAAGCATTAAATCAGGCTTTTTCCCAGTTTCCAGATGTTACCGTTACGGTAGAAGATGCCTTAGAGTATGCCAGTTCTATTTATCGAAATGCCGTTACCAGTATTTATAAACAATTGAGCGAAAAAGCTCCTCAAATTTATCGAGCTTATTATGAAGGAACGGATTTAGAAGATTTAGAACGATCTTTAGAATTAAATATTGTAACGGCTAAAATAGAACGGGTTTTTTTCAGAAAACTGCGACATTTGATTGAAGAAATTAATCCCGATGCGATTGTTTGTGTCCAACAAATTCCTAGTCGTTTATTACAACTATTAGAAGAAGAAGAAAGAATTTCAAAACCCCATTATGTCGTAATTACAGATGTAATTGCTCATAGTAGTTGGATTAATAAAGAAGTCGATGGTTATTATTTACCCAATGATTTAACAACGGATTTCCTGATTAAACGAGGAGTTGACCCGGCCATTCTTCATGTTACAGGAATCCCAATTAAACTTGAGGTTTTAGAAACTAAATCTCAAATTGAAATACGAGAACGTTATCAACTCAAAACCGATAAACCTGTTCTTACAATATTTGGCGGGGGATTACATTATAAGCGAGTACGCTTGATGGTTTCTCAATTGATGGATACCTTAGAACTAGGAACATTAATTGTAGTAGCAGGACGGAATGAACAATTGTTAGATTCGTTAACAGAATTAAACTCCACCCCCGAAACAGAACTGCGAAAATTAGGATTAGTTGATTATGTGGATGATTTAGTCGTCGCCAGTGATTTAGTAATTACTAAAGCGGGGGGATTAATTGTGAGTGAAGTTTTAGCCCGAGGCAAACCGATGATTATTGTAGACCCCTTTCCAGGTCAAGAAGAATGCAATGCCGATTTAATAGTAGCGGCGGGGGCGGGAGTGCAGTTAAGATTACCGGAAATGGTCGCCCATTGTGTAAAGTTTCTGTTAAATCACTCCGAAAGACTATCGCAAATGCAGGCATCCGCTTTAGAATTAGGAGAACCCCGGGCGGCTCTGAATATTGCTGAAAATATTTTATCACAAATTACAATAGGCAATGGGGAATAGGCAATAGGCAATAGGCAATAGTTTTTAGGTACAAAAGGAGATTGAATTTTGACTAATAACAGTAACTTTTTATGGGGTGTGGCTACATCGGGTTATCAAAGTGAAGGGGGTTATAATGGTGTGGGGCAACCTCAAAATAACTGGTCAGAAAGTGAACAAAAAGGCAAGGTAATGAGAACGGGAAACGCTTCGGAATTTTGGACGCGCTACCCAGAGGATTTTTTTAGATGTCAACAATTAGGGTTAAATTCTTTCCGCTTAGGGTTAGAATGGAGTCGGATTCAACCCATAACAACCTCCGAAATTTCTCCCGCCCCCCGTTATGATTTCAAGGTCTTAGATGACTATGCCCAACGCATTGCCACCTGTCGTCAATATGGCTTAGAACCGATTGTTACCTTACATCATTTTACCCATCCCGCTTGGTTAGGAATTGATGCTTGGTTATCCGCAGAAACTATCGATTGTTTTGTAGATTATGTGACCGTAACTGTTACCCATATTAACCAACGTTTAACTGACTATCACCAACAACCGCCGATTCATTGGTATATTACGATTAACGAACCGAATATTTTAGTTTTAAATACCTATTTAAGTGGTCAATTTCCCGCCGGAAACTTTACAGGAATTAAAGCGGTTTGGCAAGCTTATAATCATTTATTAGCTGCTCATATTCGAGCCTATAATTCTATCCATGATATTTATGAAAAATATAGTTGGGAAAAACCCCAAGTCACCTTAAATACCTATTGTAGTGATTTATATTGGTCAGAAAAAGTGATTTGGGACTTGTTGAATGTCCAGGAAAAGCAAGTCAAAGGCAAGGAAATCAGAGATTATGTTGAAGCTCAAGCTCAACATTTAGAAATAGCTTTGGGTCAAGCTTGCTTACCCTTTGAAAAAGATATTCCCTATCAACTGGGACGGTTAGCCCGTTGGATGGGAAATAGAATCGGTCATCGGACTTTTGACATTCAACATTTAGACTATTATTGGCAAGAATTAATGATATCTCCCCGCCCAAAAGTCTATGATTATCTAGCAATTGATTATTATGATCCTTTTATTGCCCATACTTTCCGTTTACCCTCTTTTTCTGATTTTGAATTTAAAACCAAAGGGTTAAGAAATTGGTTGATGACCGGAATTATGAGTAAATGGTGGGACTGGCGAGCCCTTCCAGAAGGATTATATTTTTTCTGTAAATATTATGCCCAGGAATATAATCTGCGGATTTTAATTGCGGAAAATGGCATGGCGTTACGTCGAAAACCCGATAATAGTATCGCCACTCGTCGCTCTGACCAACTGCATCGCAGCCAATTTTTAGAGGCCCATGTTCGTCAAATTCAACAGTTATTACAGGAAAATATTCCGATTTTGGGTTATATGCACTGGTCACTAACGGATAATTATGAATGGGGGTCTTATACTCCCCGATTTGGATTATTTAGTATTAATTTTCATCGGGGAACAGAACGGGAAATCGAGGATCATTTAGGCGATCGCCCTTCAGAAACCTATGCTAAATTAATCCAAGAAACTCAAAAATAAACTACCCGTTGGGGTTTTCACCCCGGCGGCAGATTTTCACTTCCCGAACCACTACTGGCTCCCGAATAGACAACCCCCCGCTCCATATCTAACGTCAGAATCACCCCATCTCGAATCAAGCGAGTGGCATTCTTTACCCCAACAATCACAGGAACCCCCAGGCGTAAACCAATCACCGCCGCGTGGCTGGTTAAACTATCCACTTCCGTGACCACGCCCCCCGCCTTGCGCATCACATCCACAAAATCCGCACTGGTTTGAACCGTGACTAAAATTTCCCCGGGGTTAAAATCAGCCAACTCTCCCGCACTGCGGGCCACCCGTGCCCGTCCGGTTACACAGCCCTGACCCACGGCCGTTCCCTTACCCAAGGCCGCCGTCACCACTTCCACCTTAATCAAATCCGTAGATCCTGCCACCCCCTGTAGGGTTCCCGCCGTGGTAACAACCAAATCCCCATCGGCCAGCAGATTTTTTTCCCTAGCCACATTCACCGCCGCTTGGAACGTTTGGTCAGCCGAAGGTAAATCTAAAACTAATAAGGGTTTCACCCCCCAAACTAAACTTAACTGTCGCGCCACCTCCACATGGGGAGTAATGGCTAAAATCGGGGTTTGGGGTCGGAATTTCGAGACATTCCGGGCCGTAGACCCAGTTTTGGTTAAGGTCATAATCGCCGCCGCGTTCAACTGGTGAGAAATTTGCGCCACCGCCTGACTAATGGCATTGGGAATAGAACGTCCGGTATCTTCAACCTTGGAAACATTCCGGGTTGCCCCCTCCTGTTCAATCCGCACGGCAATCCGGGCCATGGTTGCCACCGCTTCTACAGGATAGTTACCCACGGCGGTTTCATTAGAAAGCATCACCGCATCGGTACCATCTAAAATCGCATTGGCCACATCGGAAATTTCCGCCCGGGTCGGTCGGGGATTATTCACCATGCTATCTAGCATCTGAGTGGCGGTAATCACCGGAATTCCCATGCGGTTAGCGGTAATAATCAACCGTTTTTGTAAAATCGGCACATCTTCGGCCGGGAGTTCCACCCCTAAATCGCCTCGGGCCACCATTACCCCATTACACAAAGCCAAAATTTCTTCCATTTGTTCAATGGCTTCGTGTTTTTCAATTTTGGCAATCACGGGAACATCTTTCCCCGCACTGGCAATTAACTCTTTAATTTCTAAGACGTCCTGGGGATTTCTCACGAAACTTAAAGCCACCCAGTCCACCCCTTGATCTAAACCAAACATTAAATCCCGGCGGTCTTTTTCCGTCATGGCTTTAATGGAGAGATAAACCCCAGGAAAATTCACCCCTTTACTATTAGAAAGAGTACCACCCACCACCACACGACAATATAGGCGTCCTTTGGCCTGTTCGACTTTCTCCACCACCATTTCCACCTTGCCATCATCGAGGAGAATCACCGCCCCATCTGGGACTTCATCGGCTAAGGGTTGGTAAGTGACGGAGGAAATTTCTTGAGTTCCCACCACATCTTCACTGGTGAGGATAAACTGGTCATCGCGTTTGAGAACAATCGAACCCGTCTCAAATTTCCCGAGTCTAATTTTTGGGCCTTGGAGATCTTGAAGAATTCCTACGGGCTGATTTAGTTCAAAAGCCGTTTGTCGAATCATCCGAATACTGCGTTGATGATCCTCATGGGTATTGTGGGAAAAATTCAAGCGCAGAGTCGTTGCACCCGCTAAAATCAATGCGCGGAGAACTTCAGGCTTCTGGGTAGCAGGGCCGATGGTAGCAACTATTTTCGTTCGATGCAGTAGATTTTGCGGTTGCATGACTCAATAAAAATCTAGGGGATTATCCGTAGAGACGTGCCACGGCACGTCTCTCTACAGATCATAAACAGAATTTAACCACGTCAGGGATACATCAAGATCAAGAATTACGAATTACGAATGGGTAATGGGTAATGGGTAATGGGTAATAGGTAATAGGTAATGGGTAATGATACTTCCCCTGCTCCCCCTGCTCCCCCTGCTCCCCCTGCTCCCCCTGCCTCCCCTGCTCCCTGTTCCCTCTTAATCTATTTAGGAAAATAACGAGGATTTAAGCGTGCTCCGGTGCCGCCATCGGTGGGGTCGAGGAATTGACGGAGGGGAATACCCGCAGAACGGGTTCTCGGACGTCCTAAAGCCCCTCGAATGATGTCCCCGGTACTTTTTTCATTTACCAGGGTAAACACACCTTGGGTGCTTTGACCACTATCAGCAATCACTAGGTTTTGGAAAATGCGATCGCGCACAAATAGGGGATCTTCCCCAGGGGGCACGGTTAAAACAATCCGACATTGGGGTACATCTTCGGTGGTGGCGCAGAGGGTATTGTAACCGTTCTCAATCGCTGTGCTGATTTCTGCTAATCCATCGGGACGATAGGACTCTAAACGCCGACTAATCTCTCCACAACGGCGCTCCGGTGTCCAGCCTCCCCCCATATTACTCGGAACTGCCCAAGCATAGCCTTGATTGGGTTGGCTAACCGGATAATACATCACCGTATATTGACCGCCAATCACTTCACATCGAAACCGAGCGATCTCTGTGTCCCCGGTTTCCACTTCTACTTGAGGAGTTAGGGGGCCTTGATCGGTGGGTTGGGGGGCCGGGGATTGGGTGGGATTAGGCTCTGGAGCCGGAATCGTTTGGGGCGGTTGGGGTTGAGTTGTGTTGCGCGGGAGTTGCAGCAGGTCGGTCAAACTCGGTAAAGAAGGCCAACGGGATTGAGCATCAGCCCGGGTCGCCGAACCCAGAATTGATAGGGTCATGGATAAACCCACAAGCCCAATTAAGGATGTACGCAGCAATGAGTTAGACATAAATATTTTCTCCTGGGGATAAAATCGTGGTATTTTAGGCAATTACGTTCGGGTTTAGGGATTTTATAAATCTTTACAATTTGTTACTTTTCTCATAAAATACTCAGGTGTGAAACTTCAAGGAGTGCAAACTGTAATGTCGGAGGCAAGTAAGCCACTGACAGTCCCCAAGGAATACCTCACCGCAGAGGGTGGTTTTAACACCACACTACTGATGTTTTTCGGTGCGGTAGTAATGGTGATCTGTTCCACATTGGGATACTGGCTTTGGGGTTGGCCAGACTGGTGTTGTTTTTTAATTAATGTTTTGGCGCTGCACCTTTCGGGGACAGTGATTCATGACGCATCCCATAATTCTGCCCACAAAAACCGCATTCTGAATTCGGTATTAGGACATGGTAGTGCTTTAATGCTGGGGTTTGCTTTTCCGGTATTTACGCGGGTGCATATCCAACATCATTGCCACGTTAATGATCCAGACAACGATCCGGATCATTTTGTTTCCACAGGTGGCCCCTTGTGGTTGATTGCGGCGCGTTTTTTCTACCACGAAGTGTTTTTTTTCAAGCGCCGACTGTGGAAAAAATATGAGCTTTTGGAATGGTTTTTAAGCCGTTTGTTTGTGGTGACTATTGTTGCTATCTCTATTCATTATGACTTCCTCGGCTATATTCTCAACTTCTGGTTTTGTCCGGCGTTAGTGGTGGGAATAGCCTTGGGTTTATTCTTCGATTATTTACCCCATCGTCCGTTTCAAGAACGCGGTCGCTGGAAAAATGCTAGGGTGTATCCGGGTTCGGTTTTAAACCTGTTAATTTTGGGGCAAAATTACCATCTAATTCATCATTTGTGGCCGTCTATTCCTTGGTATTATTACAAGCCCACCTATGAATTTATGAAGCCCTTGTTAGATGAGAAAGGTTCCCCCCAAACCTTGGGAATATTGGAGGGAAAAAAAGACTTTTGGGGTTTCCTCTATGATGTCTTTTTGGGAATTCGTTTGCATCATGGCAAATCCTCCCATGAGAATTAACAATTTATCCCTTAAATTCCCAGGGTTAATGATTGAGAATTAAGAATCATAGCTTAATTGCGGTTCTTAATTTTCAATTTATTTTTATGGATAATAATATTAGGGAAAAAACAATGAAATCCGAAGAAAAACAAGCAACTCAAAAGCCCCAACCTGCAATTCCTGAAAAAAGTATTTGGGATCAAATCCGAGAGAATATTATAATTTTAGCGATCGCCCTGGGATTATCATTATTAATTAGAACTTTTGTGGCTGAACCTCGATTTATTCCTTCAGATTCCATGTTTCCGACCTTAGAAATAAACGATCGCTTAGTCATAGAAAAGGTATCCTATTATTTAAAATCTCCCCAATTTGGCGATATTATTGTTTTTACTCCTCCCTCCCAATTACAAGAGATTGGCTATGCAGCAGATCAAGCCTTTATTAAGCGAATTATTGGTAAACCTGGGCAAACCATTGAAGTTAAAAACGGTCGGGTTTATATTGACAATCAGCCCCAATTTGAACGGTATATTGCTGAAGAACCCCATTATCAATTACCCCCGGTAAAAGTCCCCGAAAATTCCTATTTTGTTATGGGAGATAATCGCAATGATAGTAATGATTCCCATGTTTGGGGTTTTCTTCCCCAAGAAAATATTATTGGTCGCGCTGTTTTTCGTTTTTGGCCGATTGAACGATTTGGCGGGGTTTAGACTAGGGTTAGAGTAAATATTTAACAACAAGAATTGTGGAGCAGTTTAACTTTTGATCGAGTTATTCATCGGATAATTATAATTATTGCTTGACTTCTCGGCTATTTCATCAAGTAGGTATCGAGTTCAGAATATTGAGAGAAAACACTATCAATACTGGCTAAATTTGCTTGATAAACTAACGCTGTAGCTATAATAATTCGATCAAAAGGATCTTTATGAATCGGTGACAAATTGACGGCGCGAAAGGCAATTTCAGGGGTTAAGGGAAATAACATGATGTCTGATGGGGTCAAAGCTTCTTCACACCATTCTTTTGCAGGACACGATAATTGCAGTCTGCCACGTTTTTGAGCTAGTGCAATTTCAAAACAAGATACAGGAGAAATCCCCACCTGATTAGCGGTTTCTATTTCTTCTCGCCATTGGTTAGGAAAGCGATCAAATTCCCGATTAATCCACCACAACCAAATGTGAGTATCGAGAACAATTATTTCAGACATTCCCAATCTTCTTCATCAATAATAGGGCTAATCATATCTCCTAAAGTTTTGGCTTTACCAGCTATCAAGGCTGAAGGAATCCGACGCTTTGGGGGTATTTTCGTTTCTTCTAAGACGGTCACAATAATACGCGCTGAACTCACTTGAGGTTGTTCTGATAACCATTTCACCTGACCGTTTTCATAAATTGCTTCATAACTTTTTAACACAATAATCTCCTTTTGCTATATTTTAACACAAACGAGTTAGATAAAGTAACGCCAATTAACGATGCCAAATGGTTTGATTTCCAGGTTGATCAATTAAGGTAATTCCTAACTCTTTTAACTGATCTCGAATGCGATCGCCTTCTGCAAAATTTTTCGCTTTTTTCGCCTCTGACCGTTGCTGCACTAATATTTCAATTTCACTATCACTTAACCCTAACTTCTGACTTACCTCGGGTTGGGCTTCTAATCCAAAAACCGTGGCTAATTCTATTAGAGTTTGCCAGGTTTTTTGTAGGTGTTCAGTTGAAGTATTAATCTCACCGCCATGAATTAATATATTGCGATCGCGTCTTAATTCCTTAGCCAACTCAAATAAAATTACTAACCCTTCCGGGGTATTAAAATCATCATCCATCGCCGCTTTAAACCGAGCAATAGCATCGGGATCAATTAAGGCTTTTTCCTCTGGTTTAAAGCCTAATTGAGTGCCGTATTCGCCGCCAAATAATAACCCCTCTTTTAACGTATTCCATCCATTTTCAGCCGAAGCGATCGCCTCATCCGTAAAATCTAAGGGTTTGCGATAATGGGCTTGTAAAATGAATAAACGAATCACCATCGCATCCAAAGGACTATCCAATAAACCGCGAATTGTGGTAAAATTTCCCAAGGATTTAGACATCTTTTCCCCACTCACCCTAACCATGCCATTGTGCATCCAATAATGGGCTAAAGGTTGATGGGTTGCAGCTTCAGATTGAGCAATTTCATTCTCATGATGGGGGAAAACCAAATCCCCGCCGCCGCCGTGAATATCAATCGTATTTCCTAATAGCGATCGCACCATTGCCGAACACTCAATATGCCATCCAGGGCGACCTTTTCCCCAAGGTGAATCCCATGCTGGCTCCCCTAGTTTTGCGGCTTTCCAGAGGGCAAAATCCGAGGGATCTTTCTTCTTAATTGTATCAGTATAGGAGGAGGAAATTCGACCACTCGCACCTGCTTGTAATTGTTCCTGTTGACGGCCGGATAATTTGCCATAATCGGCAAAATCTTTTACACTATAATAAACATCTCCATCTACGGAATATGCAATTCCTTGATCTTCTAATTCTTGGATTAATTGAATGATTTGGGGAAGATGTTCCGTCACCCGGGGATAGGCATTTGCATCCCTAATATTTAAGCGTCGAATATCTTCAAAATAGGCTTGAATATATTTATTAGAAACCTCATCCATGGTTGTGCCTTCTAATTTAGCACGGTTGAGAATTTTATCATCAATATCGGTAAAATTCTGAATATAATTAACGGTATAGCCACTATATTCTAAATAACGTCTGACAATATCCCAAGCTAGATAGGATCTCGCATGACCTAAATGACAATAATCATAAACCGTCACCCCGCAGCAATACATTTTGACCTTTCCTGCTTCTAGGGGTTGAAAATCTTCTTTCTGGCGAGTTTGAGTATGATAAATTTTGATAACCATGTTTTTTTATAATAGGGAACAGGGAACAGGGAACAGGGAATAGGGAATAGGGAATAGGGAACAGGTAATAGGGAATAGGGAATAGGGAACAGGTAATGGGTAATGGGTAAGGGGTAATGGGTAATAGAAAGAAGATTGGATCTATACTTAACTTCTACAAACGCACCTATCTAGGTCTAAAATGTATCTTTAAACCGATAACTGATAATAGTAAACAATCAATATTTTACTTCCTGAAAAAAACAACTTCTTGCCCCGGTATGACAAGCGATATCGCCAATTTGTTCTATTTTTAATAATAGAGTATCGGCATCACAATCATAATATAATGATTTAAGTTTTTGAATATGTCCTGATGTGGCTCCTTTGTGCCATAATTCAGAACGAGAACGACTCCAATAATGAACTTCTTTCGTTTCTAAGGTTTTTTGAATAGATTCTTTATTCATCCAAGCCATCATCAAAATTGTACCATCTTTTGCATCTTGAGCGATCGCGGGAATTAACCCTTGGTCATTAAATTTTAATGATTCTATCCACAAATAATCTTGATTCATAGTTGAGTTAATATTTTAAGTTAATTAATCCCTTAAACTTCAAGATCAAGGTTGGGGTCAAAGTTTTGAGCCTTTTTCTTAAAGGTTTGAAAAATATTATAAAAACCGTTAGCGCGAGAAGGGGTTAAACTCGCTTGTAACCCAGTTTCTTGAATAAAATCGGGGTTAAGTCCCACAACTTCTGTCGGAGTCATTCCATTCATTCCCATAATTAAAAAAGCAACTAATCCCTTAGTTAATTGAGAATCAGAATCCCCCTGAAACTGAACTTTTCCCTGTTCATCTAAGTTAGCAATCACATAAACCTGTGACACACAACCCGGAACTTTATTATCAGGAATTTTCTGATCTTCTGGAAAGGTCGGAAGTTTTTGGGCGATCGCAATTAATTGTTCATAACGCAATTTATTAGAAGAAGCCCGTTTAAAACGCTGTACAATCCGTTCTAAACTAGGAGGTAAGGGGCTTGTGGTAGAAGACATAATCCAAAACCATAAAATTTCTACCTCAGTTTAGCAGGTGTTGGTTAGTGGTTGGTGACTAACTTTCGGTGCGGCCATCGTGGCGCACGCACCCTAGGATTCAAGATTTTAAACACCGAATGGCTTCTAATAACCCCCGAGCTTTATTCAGGGTTTCCTCATATTCTTTTTGAGGTTGGGAGTCAGCAACTACCCCCGCCCCCGCTTGCACACTCACTTG
>DATNRE010000669.1:0-10339 GCA_036703685.1 Candidatus Obscuribacterales bacterium | reverse complement strand
TGATTAAAGTTACAACAGTAAAATAAAAGTTTGTTAATTCAATTGTACAGAACAGAGGAAACAAACAGAAAAAACCGACATCAGGGCTATTGAGTATGGGTTTAACAGTATCAATTATTTCCTCATCTCCCCTGCCTCCCCTGCTCCCTATGGCTGTTTCATTCTTTGTAGGGGCAATCCCCCCGTGGTTGCCCCAATCCCCCCTCCCTACTCCCCTACTCAATCGTCACCTGGGACGTATCAACAGTCAAAGTTCCGGCTTGAAATTCGGCAATATTGATGGCTTTTTCCAGAAAACCTTGACTGGGGACTTTTCCTTTGAGAACCACAGTTGCACCTTTTTGGGACACCCACAGGGAACCAATATCTTTGAGTTCGGGGTCTTCATCAAACGCTAAAGTCACCCGTTTAGCTAACCCGCTTTCATCATATTCTCCCGCAATTCCAATTCTTTCAGGGGGAAGGGAAGCACTAGCCGCCGCCTGTTGTACAGCGTCATTAGGAGGTTTAATCGGAGTGTCACCTGTAATTTCGCCAAAAATACGTTCAAACCACGCCATAAAATTACATATCCTAAGTTGATTAATAATAATATTTTAGTCTAAGGGAGATCGGTTTGAGAAGCAAGCCATTTTTGCAATTCTTGTTTTAATCCTTTTAATTCTTCTTCGGGTAATTGATGCCCAAAACGATAGGTTTTGCGACGGGATAAAAAGAAAATATTGGGCTCTTGGGTGACAATTTCTAAGCTGGGATAAAAATTACCTTGATTATCGGCGGTTCTAATTAAGTTAATTTGTTGAATTTGGGATGTTTTTCCTTTTTTACGAAAGGGTAAATAAGATAACCAAAAAATCTCAAAGGTTTTATTGTTGAAATTCAGTCGGACTTTTTCAAAGGGTTTATAATCAATAATGGCTTTATAAATTAATCCAATTATCCCCACGGGAATCCCTAATAAAATCAAATAGAATAGAATAACTAACCCCAGGTCAAACTGTTGCCAGATAGCTGGATTTAAAATAGTATAAATTTCGTAAATGCTAAAAGATGCGATCGCACTTAATCCTAATCCTTTAATTATAATCGATCCCGGTATTATTTCCCAGCCTTTTTTAACTAAATTGATCTGATTTAATAAAAATTTCTGGACTGGGGAAATATATTGTAGGGAAAACTGGGAGGGAATATAAACTTTTAACTGGTCAGAAGATTGGGATAATTTTAAACGAGGTTCTGAAGTCTTTTTTAAAGGTTGTTTAGGTTGATAATTTAACGCATATAAAGCCATTTGAGCGGTGGCAAAACGAGATTCTACTGCGGGTTCTATCAAGGTTTCTAACCAGGTTTTAAACGCCGGATCGAGGATATCCCCGTTGAACTTCATTTTAAACTTTTCTTGGGGTAATTCCGCCGGAGGAACACCTGTTAAGAGATGAATTAATGTGGCTCCTAAACTATATAAATCGGAAGATTGAACAGCTAAACCGCCAAATTGTTCAATGGGAGTATACCCAAAAGTTCCCACCACAGTAAAACTTGATCCGGGGGTTCTGGGTTGAATTTGTACCGAACCTAAATCAATTAAATAAATATGATGATCCTCTCCCCAAATCAAATTACTCGGTTTAATATCCCGATGCAAAATAGGCGGATGGAGTTGATGTAAATAATTCAGATTTTCTAAAACTTCAAAACCGATCCAGTAGAGTTGTTGTTGAGTAAATTGATGATGGTTTTCTAACTTTTTTTTAAGAGAGTCACCCGGAATATATTCGGTAACTAAAGCAAACCAAATATTTTGATCATCTAGGGAAAAATAATCTCGATATTTGACTAAACGGGGATGATTTAATTGTTTTAAAATTTGGGCTTCCCGCTCTAATAATTTTAAATCTTCCCATTGCATTGAACCTCCCAATGCTAATAATTTAACAACGGCTTTATCTTTCAGTAATAAATCATCCGCTAACCAAGTTTGGCGAATAGGATTTTCATTAATTTGGCGTTTTAGGCGAAACCGATGGTTAAGTAAAGTTCCCGCAGTTAGCATTATTTTTAAAATATAAAATAGAGGTTGATATAATATTATAGCTAAAAATTGTTCTGTGTTGTTTGGGGTGGCGATCGCAGTCTATAATAATAGAGGTAAAAGTGATCTAAAATTAATGGCGACTTGAAAACAACTGATTCAACCCAAAAAACAACTATAATTATCATTATAGATGCAAAACAGCTTATTATCCCTACATCAATAGAAGAATGAAAAATACACTCACTAATATTAACACCTTTATTGACTATGCCAAAACTTTAAAAGGTGACGAAAAAGGAGAGGCGCAGGTATTTTGCGATCGCCTATTTCAATCATTCAGTCATCAAGGCTATAAAGAAGCTGGGGCAGAATTAGAATATCGGGTAAAAGCCAAAGGAAAAACCACAAAATTTGCTGATTTATTGTGGCGACCTCGGTTATTATTAGAGATGAAAAAACGAGGCGAAAAACTGGAAAAACACTATCAGCAAGCCTTTGAATATTGGCTAGAATTAGTACCCCAACGTCCTAAATATGTAGTGCTTTGCAATTTTGATGAATTTTGGATTTATGATTTTGATCTTCAGCTTAGGGAGCCCGTAGATCGGGTGAGTTTGGAAGAATTACCCGATCGCTTTACCGCCTTTAACTTTCTATTTCCTGAAAACCGACAGCCTTTATTTAATAATAATAAAATTGATGTAACTCGCAATGCAGCTAATAAAGTGGCTCAAGTTTTTAATCGCTTAGTAGAGCGAGGAGAAAAAGTAGAAACGGCTCAACGATTTATTCTTCAATGCGTAGTGGCTTTATTTGCGGAAGATATTGATTTACTTCCGAGAGGTTTATTCACTGAATTTTTAACAAATTGCCAAACTAATCAATTTAGTTCTTATGATTTGATTGGGGGTTTATTTCGACAAATGGGAAGCGATCGCCCGGCTCCTAAAGATAGTCACTATCATAATGTATCCTATTTTAATGGGGGAATTTTCTCAATTGTTGAACCCATACACCTGACCAGAAGCGAAATTGACTTATTATTAGAAGCAGCAACCGAACGCTGGTCAAAAGTGGAACCTGCAATTTTTGGCGGGTTATTTGAGTCGAGTATGGGTAAAGAAGAACGTCATGCTTTAGGCGCTCACTACACCAGCGAGGCAGATATTCAAAAAGTAGTTTTACCCACAATCATCCGCCCTTGGCGAGAACGAATTGAAGCCGCAAATACCTTGAAAGACTTATTAGCACTGCGGCAAGAATTAATTAATTTTAAAGTGCTTGATCCCGCCTGTGGGAGTGGTAATTTTCTCTATGTTGCTTATCGGGAACTCAAGCGAATAGAGGCACAATTGCTGACTAAGATTCATGAAAATTTTACCCGTGCTGCTAATACAATTGGTACGATGTCCTTAGTAAAAACTAGCCAATTTTACGGGATTGATATTAAACCCTTTGCGGTCGAATTAGCCAAAGTCACCTTAATGCTGGCTAAAAAATTAGCCCTAGATGAAGAAAATCAGTCCCTGAATGTGGTGCAGATGAACTTAGCATTAGACATGGATCAAGCCTTACCTCTTGATAATTTAGATAAAAATATTCGCTGTGATGATGCTTTGTTTTGTGAGTGGGAACCCGTTAATATAATTATTGGTAATCCTCCATTTTTGGGTAGCAAACATATTCGTTTAGTTTTAGGTGATCAATATGTTGATCGCATCTTTGCCAAATTTCCTGATGTTAAAGATGTGGATTTTTGTACCTACTGGTTTCGCCTTACCCATAATCATTTGGGAGAAAATTGCCGTGCGGGTTTAGTCGCAACTAATTCTATTTCTCAGGGAAAAAGTCGTAAAGTTTCCTTAGATTATATTACTCAAAATGGCGGCTATATTTATGATGTTATCTCTACACAACCTTGGTCTGGTGAAGCTAATGTACATATTAGTATTATTAATTGGCTGAAAACTTCTGAGAATCAAGAATTAACTTACCGGATAGATCATAAAATTGTCTCTAACATTAATTCTGCTTTAAAAGCCGAGGTTGATGTTTCTCAAGCCCTGCGACTGAAGGCAAATCTTAATTGGTGTTTTCAAGGTGTAATTCCTGTTGGTAAAGGATTTATTGTGACTGAATCCCAGGTCAATAAATGGATTCAATCCGATCCTAAAAATTGCGAAGTTCTCAAATTATTTTCCATGGGTGCAAATTTGGCACAAAATCCCCATGGAAAACCAGAACGTTGGATTATTGATTTTAATAAACTAAGCCTTGAAAATTCCAGTGAATACGAATTGCCTTTTAATCATGTTAAAATTTATGTAAAACCAGAAAGAGATCAAAATCGTATGGAATCACGCCGATTAAAATGGTGGCAACCCGGCGGAAATCCTCAACAAATGCGAAAATCTCTGGCAATTTTACCTTATTGTTTCGCTGTTCCCAGAGTATCAAAATGGGCAATTTTTATTCTATTTCCATCGAACTGGTTAGCAGGTGATAAATCAGTTGTTGTGGCTTCTGATGATTTTTATGTTCTTGGTATCCTAACTTCTAGCACTCATCGTCTCTGGATGCACGCCCAAAAATCAACACTGAAAGCAGATATTGCCTACACTCATAACACCTGTTTTGAAACCTTTCCTTTTCCTCAAAATTGCCCCGAAAAAACTAAAACTGAAATTCGAGTAGCCATGCAGACTATCCATGATTATCGCACCGAACAAATGGAGCGCAAACAGTGGGGAATTACCCAACTTTATAACCAGTTTTTTAATGAATCCGCTAGTCAACTCGCTAAACTCCACGCTCAATTAGATCAACTTGTTTGTCAAGCCTACGGCATCAAAACCAACGATGATCCCCTAAAGTTTCTATTAGAATTAAATTTAGAAGTCGCAAATCGGGAATCTCAAGGTTTGCCAGTTGTGGCTCCGGGTTTGCCGCCTAGTGTTCAAGGGGAGCAGTTTTGACCCGATATCATCCCCGAGAGTCAACAGCCCCGGCGTCCCCCCTTGTGTTCATGATGAACTTTTTGGGGTTCCCATAAGACGCTTGACTAGGTAGTGTTGAGAACAGAATCAAAAAAAAGCCAAATTTATGACCACAACGAACTCGAAAACTTGGAGTCAACGGTTTGAGAAATCTCTGCATCCTGCGATCGCAGAATTTAACGCCAGTATTAGTTTTGATATCCAACTGATTGAATATGATTTGACCGGATCAGTTGCCCATGCTAAAATGTTAGCAAAAACTGGCATTATTAGTCACGATGAAGCCGAAAAAATGGTTTCCGGTTTAGAACAAATTCGTCAAGAATATCGGGAAGGAAATTTTAATCCGGGTGTTGATGCTGAAGATATTCATTTCGCCGTCGAACGTCGCTTAACTGAGTTAGTGGGAGACGTGGGGAAAAAACTCCATACGGCCAGATCTCGCAATGATCAAGTGGGAACCGATACCCGTTTATATCTACGGGATCAAATTCAACAAATTCGACAACAATTAGTTGATTTTCAAACGGTATTATTAGATTTAGCCCAAACTAATGTAGAAACTTTAATCCCAGGTTACACCCATCTGCAACGGGCGCAGCCTATTAGTTTAGCCCATCATTTATTAGCCTATACGGAAATGTTAAATCGAGATTGGGAACGGTTAGGAGATGTTTATAAACGGGTTGATATTTGTCCGTTAGGAAGTGGAGCTTTAGCCGGAACAACTTTTCCCATTGATCGCCATTATAGCGCGGAATTATTGGGGTTTGGTCGGGTTTATGCTAATAGTTTAGATGGAGTCAGTGATCGAGATTGGGCGATTGAATTTTTGAGCGCGGCGAGTTTAATTATGGTACATTTAAGCCGCCTGGCGGAAGAAATTACCCTTTGGGCTTCTCAGGAATTTAGTTTTGTGACTTTGACCGATAGCTGTTCCACGGGTTCGAGTATTATGCCTCAAAAGAAAAACCCCGATATTCCTGAATTAGTGCGGGGAAAAACCGGGCGGGTTTTTGGTCATTTACAAGGATTATTAGTGGTGATGAAGGGATTACCTTTAGCCTATAATAAAGACTTACAAGAGGATAAAGAAGCGTTATTTGATGCGGTTAAAACCGTTAAAGGCAGTTTAGAATGTATGACCATTTTAATCGCCGAAGGGATAGAATTTCGCTCTAGTCGTTTAGCCGAAGCGGTGGCGGAAGATTTCTCAAATGCAACGGATGTGGCTGATTATTTAGCCGCCCGGGGAATTCCTTTCCGAGAAGCCTATGGTTTAGTAGGAAAAGTCGTGAGAACTTGTTTAGAAGCTGGGAAATTACTCAAGGATTTAACCCTAGAAGAATGGCAAGAATTACACCCTCAATTTGAAGCGGATATTTATGCCGCGATCGCTCCTCGTCAAGTGGTTTCGGCTCGAAATAGTTATGGGGGAACCGGGTTTGATCAGGTGAAAAAAGCCTTGCAAAATGCTCGTCAACGGTTGAATAATTGTTAGGAATATGGGGAATGGGTAATAAGTAATGAAAAGAGTTTACCTCCCCTATTCCCTATTCCCTATTCCCTATTCCCTATTCCCTATTCCCTATTCCCTCGTAACCATAAAACAATAGTTTTGTCAAGTTCTGCTAAAACTGTAAAAACCGTCCTTTTAACCGATATAATTCAATTAGGAATTTCGCTAAAGTGAGAAAAAAGGTTAAATTTAGGTCAATATAATGTCTAGTCCGATTAATCCTCCCGAATCTGAAGTGGTAGTTCCTCAAGTTCCTGCTAGATTGTTATTAGTAGACGATGAACCCGGACTGCGAGAAGCCGTACAAGCATATTTAGAAGATAGTAATTTTAGTGTGGATACCGCCAGTAATGCCAAACAAGGGTGGGAAATCCTACAGCAAACCTTACCCGATTTAGTAATTACTGATATTATGATGCCGGAAGTAGACGGCTATCAATTTTTACAACAAATGCGGTCAGACCCCCGTTTTAAAGCCTTACCCGTTGTTTTCCTGACTGCAAAAGGCATGAAAAGCGATCGCATCCAAGGTTATCAAGCCGGATGTGATGCCTATTTACCGAAACCCTTTGATCCTGAAGAATTGGTCGTTATTGTTAAAAATTTATTAGCCAGACAAGCCGCCCTTAAGAATAGCAGTAGCGAAGGAAATCCCGATATTGCCACTTTAGCAGGTCAAATTGCCCGCATTGAAAATATGTTAAAAGGCAAAAGTGGAATTCATCAAACCCCACCCCCGATTAAAATTGATTTAACCCCCCGAGAACAAAGTGTTTTAGATTTAGTCGCAAAAGGATTAATGAATAAAGAAATAGCCCGGGATTTAGAAACCAGTGTTCGGAATGTGGAAAAATATGTTAGTCGTCTGTTTACAAAAACCGGAACTAATAGTCGAACAGAATTAGTCCGTTATGCCCTAGAACACGGTTTAACTCAATAAAGAATATTGAAGAAAAGTTACAGAAACTTAAAATTTACGTGGATTTTCACTCAAGACTGCTGGGAATCTGTTAACTTAAAGGCAGTAGATCTTAATCATTTATTTATTATGATGAAAGTTTCTCAACCTTCCAACAAACCGGAACAACAATCCATCGGGATGATTGTTCTGTTCTTTATCTTGATGATGGGAATTTTAGCAATGATGATTCTCAAAGGTGGAGTCTAACAACAATCTATTTTTGATGGGCAGAAATACTGGGTTATTGATGCGACTGCGATTATCTCCAGCCTTTCTGCTCTTGGGTTTTATCGGCTTGAGTAATAGGGTTAGTCAGAAACATGACCCAACCCTAATGGGGATGGGAAGGAGAAATCCTTCCTCTTTTGCTGTTTGGGAAATTGGTATGATCACGGCTTCGCTTAACTCCCAGACTTCAAAGTCGCAGTAGCAAATCACGACCATGGGTATCCGTACCGCAGGTGTTTAGTAAACCATAGTCATCTGCTAACTGTTTGACTTGGTGAGTAATTTTAGCGGTGGGCAACCATGGGTTAGTATGACGATAGGCATAATAGACCTCAATCCCATCAATCCCTAAACGAGCCGCTTCGGTAATTAATTCTGGCACGGGATAACGATAACGGGCTGGATGGGCTAAAACCGCCAATCCTCCCGCCTGTTGAATCGCATTAATCACATTTTGAGCCGCATAGGCATCGGTTCCCAAGGTGGTGTAACCTTGCAGATAGGGTTGCAGAGCCGTGGAGTCGGGATCGAAAGCATAACCGAGAATATGAACATCCACAGCCAATAACCGGGCATTAATTTCTACTCCCGTCCATAACCGAGGTGCTTGATGCACCCGTTTGGGATGGTTATGTTTCCAGTGGTCTAACCACTTTTGGGCTTCTTTGTACCCTTGGGTACTATGATGATCGGTAATGGTCAGTCCTTTTAAACCAATTTCCATCGCCTGTTCCATCACTTCATAGGGTTCGAGTTGCCCATCTGAACGTCGAGTATGGAGGTGAAAGTTATAGGACTTGGGGCAACTTCTAGCATTCAAGGTTTGAAAGACCTGTTGCAGTGAAGACCGATCTTGTGCGGGTGGTATCAATAAGGGTGATTCCACAAATCCCGCTTGGATGTGAAACCACCCCGACAACGATTCAGAATCTGAAGTTAGATTAACACTCATCGGCTTGTTGTTTTGATCAACTACTGGGATTCGCATTTTGGTATAACCCAATTTCTTGTTTTAGTCTCCTCGCTCAACTCAATTAAGATGTCTTGGCTTTACCCAACACCTGAACCAATCAGGTTTAGATTTTGTCCGAACTAGAGAAGTATTCGGAAGTCTGTACCTAATTGAGTCTCAATGAGCTATTCACTTCTTGCGTTGCCTAAATTGGTTTAAGCAATCCCCGCACTTTTAGGGCGAGGTTAGTGAAACCGTCTTAATCTTAATAAACTGTTACTATAACCTACTGTATCGAATTTGTTGGGCAGTTGCTACAAGATAGGATTAAGATTGACCAATTTTAGATTTAAAATTCTTATATAAGCGAATGGGCAATAGGTAATGGGTAATGGGGAATGGGTAATGGGTAATGGGGAATGGGGAGGAAAACAGTTGAAGTTTTTTTCTTAGACGCGATGCTATAGTTACAGTCCCTTAAAACTTTAGACTTTAGATTTTAAATTTAAGATAATTTTGTTTGATTTCCGCCACCTGTGGTACAGATAGCCAAAACCTTAAAATCATCCCTAACCTAAAACCTAAAGTCTAAAATTGTCAACGATTAACCGATGTTAGCGCAGGTATTTACCACCACCCCATTGTTCAGGACGAACTTTGGGTTCTAATAATAGATATCCAGCCAGATTATATAAATCATCTTCTGTCAGATTTCGCATGGCGACGAAAATATCTGAACTCTTGGTGCTGGGGTGGGTTTCGGAAATTTCTTCTAGCCCATCATAGGTCGTGGGATTTTTGATAAAGTCGATCAGGGCGACAATATTATCGCGGGAGGGGGATGCTCCGGCTAAGGTTGCAGGACTGAGGTTAATGTCAGGATTAGTTTTGGTCATCCCTAAAGCGTGACAGGAAGCACAAGCCTTATTGAATAGGTTTTTACCCTTCTTCAGTTCTTTTTCACTCAGAACAACGGTTTCGCCCTGGTCATTCAGGGGTAAAGTCCGAAGTTCTTGGGTCAAGTCTACCGCATTGGCATTCGTGACAAACAGTTGAAAGGTGAAAAATACAGTGGCTATTGCCAGCCAAAAGTATCTTTTTAGCATGGTTCTCCTTATGACTAAGTTAGTAATTAAAGGCTAAATCCAGTCTTGGCTTAATCCGCGAACAGAAGTTAGTTTAGTTTTGGTTCAGGTATTGAATGTCCCTGATCCCGTTGATTAGCTGATCGTCATTTGTCAATCGTCTATTGTTATTTACCACTTTTTACAGTTTGCGACATATAATTTCACAGAGGGTTAACGGTGATTGAACTATTTGGACTCTGGGGACTGACCTTGAGCCGTGATTTTGGACATCAAAGCCTTAGCGTCCTCCAGGGCTAAACGGGTTTGAGAATGTTGATAAGCAATTCCCAATTGGTCGCACAGTTTGAGTACAGCCTCAACGGGGAGATTGTAGTCCTCTGCTATTTCTGTGATGGACAGGTCGGCAAAACCCATAGGTCTGTTTAAACAATAGGTCTTGATCAAAAATTATAGGAACCTTTGGTATCTTGTGAAAACCGACAATTTTATGGCGATCGCCACCGAACACCGATCACAAGTCCCAAACCAACTGTTAACAGCTAAGAGAAAAACCCTTAGAC
>DATNRE010000668.1:0-5217 GCA_036703685.1 Candidatus Obscuribacterales bacterium | reverse complement strand
CTCCCCCAAGGGAATCTTCGCCCTGACCGCCCTGGAGAAAATCATCATCCTCTCCTCCGAGTAGGGTGTCATTATCTTCGCCTCCATAAAGGGTATCGCTGCGCAGTCCCCCGTCAATACTGTCATCCCCGCTATCGCCGAAAATCAGATCCCGACCATCTTCACCTAGGAGGGTATCGTTATTAATTCCTCCGTAGAGGGTATCGTTATCCGCCCCTCCATTGATCAAATCATCCCCTTTATTCCCCTGAAGAAAGTCATTTCCTCCCTCTCCAATCAGGGTATCGTTGTTTTGACCGCCATAGAGAATATCGTTACCCCCATTGCCATTGAGGGAATCATCTCCGGTAAATCCTGAAATCAGGTCATCCCCGCCTAAAGCAGCGACTAAATCTTGTCTCTCAGTTCCCAATAAGGTATCGTTTCCCTCGCTTCCCTGCACCAGAGATGTTGTGATTGGGGTGGGAGTGGGGGTTGTGGGCGTGGGTGTTGTGGGTGTTATCGGGTCTGTTGGGGGTGTTGTGGGGGTGGGTGTTGTTGGTGTGGGTGTTGTTGGTGTTATCGGGTCTGTTGGGGTGGGAGTTGTGGGCGTCGGTGTTGTCGGGGTGGGTGTGGGAGTTGTGGGCGTCGGTGGTGTCGTGGGTGTGGGCGGAGGTGAAGGCGGAAGGGTAGGAATGGGGGGGGTTACGGGGGGCTGAGGTTGGGGAATTACCGGGGTCGGAGGTTCCAGAATATTATCGGCAGTCGTTATAACTTCAGTGGACAATAGGGACGTGCTAGTGGTCGTGGTTTCACCCTCCCTACCTTGGGGAATGGGAGAGAGAATTTCGACCAGGGGGTTAAAGCTGATGGTAATTTCAGGTTGATTATAAAAGGAAGGGCTAGAGTTTAACAGGTTAAATACAATATTTGTGCTATTATTTTCTCGAATACGGTGGGCTTGGAATTCATTCATAAGAATTAACCTCGGTTCTCGGTTAAGATTAGCTTAATCCTTATATATCTCATAACTTGAACAGCTTGTAAAATTTTTTTTAGTCAATTTGTGATTTTTTTAGGTGTTTTAAGTATTTTAACGCTCTATGCAACTTTTTTTAAACCGAAAATTTTTCAAAGGTTTTGTTTATTTGATTGGGGCGATCGCATTTTTTTTATTGATTAATTTTCAACAGTCTTGGAGTCAAAGTTTACCTTTTCCCCCTGAAATTCGAGGGGTATGGCTGACCAATGTTGATAGCAATATTTTATATTCTCCCCAGGATTTAACCTCGGGATTACAACGCTTAAAATCCTTAAATTTTAATACCCTATATCCAACTATTTGGCAAGGAGGTTATACTTTATATCCCAGTTCCGTTGCTCAGGAAGTGTTCGGAGTTACTGTTGATCCCAACCCGGGATTAAAAAAAAGGGATGTTTTGCAGGAAATTGTCACCCAAGGACATCAACAGGATTTCAACGTTATCCCTTGGTTTGAATTTGGGTTTATGGCTCCTGCTAATTCAGAATTAGTTAAAAAACATCCGAATTGGATTACTCAAAAACAAGACGGGAGCGTGATTAAAAAAGAAGGAGTTGAAGCACGGGTTTGGTTAAATCCTTTCCATCCTGAAGTTCAACAATTTATTTTAAATTTAATTGCTGAAGTTGTTAAAAATTATGATATTAATGGAATTCAATTTGATGATCATTTTGGTTTACCTGCGGAATTTGGTTATGATGATTATACCATTAAATTATATCAAAAAGAGCATAACGGACAATCTCCTTCTGCCGATTTTTATGAAACCTATTGGGTTAGATGGAGGGCTGATAAAATCAATCAATTCATGAAAAAAACCTTTGAAACAATTAAATCTATTAAACCCGATTGTATTGTTTCTCTATCTCCAAATCCCTTACATTTTTCCTTACCTGCTTATTTACAAGATTGGTTTACTTGGGAACGAAAAGGATGGATAGAAGAACTGGTTTTACAGATTTATCGATCTGATTTAAACCGATTTATCACGGAGTTAGAACGTTCGGAAGTAACTTTAGCAAAAAATCATATTCCCGTAGCCATTGGAATTTTAAGCGGGTTAAAAAACCGTTCAACTCCCATGGAAATCATAGAAAAACAAATAGCAGAAACTCGCAAACGGAACTTTGCTGGGGTCTCTTTCTTTTTCTATGAAAGTTTATGGAATTGGTCAGAGGAATCCGCCCAAGAACGTCATCGGAAACTACAACATTTATTCCCAAAAACCTAATATTCCATCCTTTAATGTTTCAGAACTTACGCAAATTGGGGGATGTAACCCTGGATGTAGGGGTAATTCATGAATTACCCCTACTATTGATAGCGGTTAATCAGATACTTAATCACTTTTCCCTATTCCCTATTCCCCATAACTTAAATTTCATACAGTCTTCTGAGTAAGGCTAAAATTTGATCGCCGTAGGTGGAATCATCTGACCATCTTCCACTTAATTGTTGAACAAAAGGAGCAATTCCTCGGGTGACAAATTCAAAGCGAGGATCAACAATATCTTGGACTAAAGGTTCATAACTTGCGTAGGCTTTTAAATGTTGAATATGGGCTCTGACTCCAATTTGAAGGGTTGGGAAAGAAGCACTTTCGGAAGCTCCACCCACACTTCCTAAACCGCCAAAATTGTTTTGTTCGGGTTTAACAATTCCGCCAAATTGGAGAAAGTTAGTTTCTAAACACATTTGACAGAATGCAATATCATGATTCACCCCTTCTATAGCGGCTTCTGTTCGATAAAGTTTGGCAATTTCAGGAACAGTATTGAGCATCGGAGAATCTTGGGTTTTGATAAACATAATTAATTGAACTTCTGTGGTTAAACCATTACCCATAATCTGATCAATCTGACTATGGTAGGGACGACTATTAGACCGAAAAACTACACTTCGATTGGGATTATCCCAACCCACAGAAATTCCAAAACTCTTGAAATCAACAGCCCGAATATAAACAATATTATTATATCTAATTCTTCTTACCCGAGTAGAAATTTGTGATAAATTTAATCCAAACTTATCGACTAAATCAATAGGAATATAAGCATTTCCATTGACTAAAATCCCATTCTCTCCATAACGACGACCATTAATATTAATCCCGATAGAACCATAAACGGGTGTACCTGGAGGAACATTTGGAATAGGATTTGTTGAACTATTTCCTAACCAATTGGTGAGTCCATTAGCAATCCCAATCGCCATATCTTGACGTCGGTTTTGAATTAAAGCGCGATCGGTGGGATTGGTGAGAAATCCTAATTCCAGATAGAGGGAAGGAATAGCAATCCAACGGCAAAAAATTAAACTTCCTAAGCCCGTTTCGGTGTCGGATTTTGCCCCTCGGTTGGGGAGTTGGGGCACTTGTTGAAGTAGGGATAATAAAAGGGATTCGGCGTCTTGTTTTCGGGATTGATTGTTGGCAATATAAAAAGCTGTAGCCCCTCGAATTAGGGGGTTTGATGAGCCTCCCATTTGTAATTCTAAAGCCCTATCTCCCGAACGGGAATGGGCATTAATCCAATCAATGGTTTGAGTTTGACTCAAATCATCAGGAACCGCAATCACTTGTACACCCCGAGAGCGCAATTCACCGACGACTAAATCCCTAATTCTAATCATTTCTTGGGCTTCGGTTGTCCCTCCGGCGACCGTACCTGGGTCTTTTACACCATTTTCAAATCCTCCATGACCTGCGGACAAAAAAATTCTTGTCATTGTTTACACTCTCAATTTTAAGTTTAATATTAAGGTTAAATATGTTTATTCCCTTTATGGTTTTACACTGTAATCAGGCATTTGTCACCCTCGCTGATCCAAAAATGGAAATTCTGGTTGAGTTTTATGCTCAATTGTTGGGAATACAACCCTTAAATTATATTCCTAATCGTTATGCAGAATTTCAGTTACCGACTTTGAAGTTAGGAATTTTTAAACCCCAAACTGCTGATATTTCAGAATTTTCTCCGACGGGTAAAACCGGGATGAGTTTGTGTTTAGAAGTCCCGAATTTAGAACAAGCGATCGCCCATTTAAAAAATTTAGGATATCCGCCCCCGGGAGAAATCATCACGGCTGCCCATGGTCGAGAAATTTATGCTTATGATCCGATGGGAAACCGTTTAATTTTATATCAAATTTAGCCAATTAAATCCAACAGGGTGTAAAGGCTCAGAATTAACAATAATATTGCCAGTTTTTGGGTAAGTGCCAGACCGGGGGAAGGAATCATGGCTTCCCTGACTAACATCGAAGTAGATGATCCCGCGACATAACTCATGGACAGCACCAAATAGGGCCATTGTTGATTGCCTATCCAAATCAGGAGTAAAAAAAATCCTAATATTAACATCAGGAATTCAACAAATTGAGGGGGGTTATATTGGGTTGATAATACTAAAGTTTGCCACCAAAAATTCCAACGTCTCATCATGATTAATAATTATCTGAGCCAAGTTTGTTGTTGTAAATCGGATAAAGCTGTTTCTGTCTCTACCTGTTCAAATTGTTGATAAAACCGACTAACATTAAAAAAAGGATCGGGAGTTTCTAAGACAATAACCCGATCGCCCCATTGCTGCATAGACGGAATTAATTCTAGCGGGGCCACCGGAACACAAATCCAAATCGCCAGGGGGTAATGGGCTTTCAAAGCCTTTGCCGCCACGGCCATGGTCATTCCAGTGGCAATACCATCATCCACAATCAGCGCTAAAGCTCCATGGGGGTTAACATCAGGACAGGCTGGAGAAAGCCGTTCCCACCCCTGCTGGGCTTTGGTCTGAGCCTGTTCTAACATCCTCTGTTGAAGTTGAAGATCCAGGGGTTTGCGTTTCGACCATAATACATGGCCATCGGAGGTAACTGCACCCAAGGCCAATTCGGGGTTATCGGGAAAGGTGATTTTTTTGGCTACAATCACACTCAAAGGAGCGTGCAACCCTTGAGCAATAGGCACAGCCACGGGTACACCCCCACGGGGTAGGGCATAAACAATAATTTTTGTGTCCCGACTCGGATGTTCTAAACTCATCTGTAACAAAATTTCTTTTGCCAGTTCCTCACCCGCTTGAGTCCGATCTTTAAATATTGGTGTGAATAACATGATCTGCTTGCCCCCGACCTTCCCATTACCTCTATGATGACTGTTGCCGTTGAGAGTTGCAACTTGAGAAATTCCCACGGGA
>DATNRE010000667.1:0-16734 GCA_036703685.1 Candidatus Obscuribacterales bacterium | reverse complement strand
TGAGTAGTTCTTGAATATGACTGGCAAGGAATTTAGGTTGAAAGGGTTTAGTTAAATAGCAGGCTGCTCCGGCGGCGATCGCTTCACTTCGACTTTGTTCATCGCCTTTGGTGGTGAGAATAACAATCGGAGTATCCTGATAACTGGGATGTCCTAAAACAAATCTTAGAACTTCTAATCCGTGCATATCAGGCATATTCAGATCTAAAATCATTAAGTCAAATGGAGCAATTTCCATTTTTTCAATAGCTTCTAAACCATTCTCGGCTTCGCTAAAACTGACATCAGTTAAATCTCGCAAGGACACGATCACCATTTTTCGCATCGTTGCTGAATCATCAACGACTAAAACACGCTTCATAACCCGAACTCCTTGAGGGGATAAGGCACAAATAGTTTGCATTTTTATGACTCCTATGTTGGCATAGTAGATGCCGATTTGGGTATGTTTACCATCCCACCATAACTAGGAAGTTAATCAGAGGAATTTTTGACGGTCTCCCCCCACCTATTTTGAGGGATCAAGACTAGAAAAATACTCGGATTGCTCCTGTTTTGAAAAATTCTGCTTGGGTCGATTTCGCCCGCTATTCCCGGGACAGCTTTCCCCCTAAAAATTACGATATCCGAATTATAAATCAACTTATTCTATAAATTATCAACCCTGTTTGAAAAGTTAACAGTTGACCACTTTCCATTGGACTAAATTTGTTCTGGAATTCCCTTTTGGGACAGGAAATCCCCCTAGTTGGCTAATCTTGTCTTCTCCGGGGATGATGAAGTCGCGTTAAACTGTAAATAGAGGTAATCAAAAACCGTACACCGTCAAAGGAAGAACAGCGTCATGGGATTATTTGATCGCATTAGCCGTCTTGTCAGAGCCAATTTGAATGATCTGGTTAACAAAGCCGAAGACCCAGAGAAGATTCTGGAACAGGCGATCATTGATATGCAGGAAGATCTGGTGCAGTTGCGTCAGGCTGTTGCTCAAGCGATCGCCACTCAAAAACGCAGTGAACAACAGTATAATCAAGCCCAGTCCCAAGCCAATCAATGGGAGTCTCGCGCTAAGTTAGCCCTGCAAAAAGGGGAAGAAGGGTTAGCTAGAGAAGCCTTACAGCGTAAAAAAGGCTACACGGAAACGGCTAATACTATTAAATTGACTCTGGATCAACAATTGGGTCAGGTGGATGCCCTCAAACGCAATTTAATTCAGTTGGAGAGCAAAATTTCCGAAGCTAAAACGAAGAAAAATATGCTCAAAGCCCGGGCGCAAGCCGCTAAGGCGAATGAGCAGTTACAGGGTTTATTGGGGGGGATTAATCCCACTGGAGCGACCGCAGCCTTTGAACGGATGGAAGAAAAGGTGATGCAGTTGGAGGCCCGTTCCCAAGCCGCCGGAGAGTTGGCGGGTTCGGATTTTGAAAGCAAATTTGCCGAATTGGAAGCCGGAAGTGATGTGGATGATGAATTAATTGCCCTGAAAGCTCAGATGTCCGGTGGCCCCGCTCCCGCGTCCCTCCCCTCGGGAACAACAGCGACAACCCCTAATGTTCCTGTGGATGATGAGTTGGAAAAACTAAGAAAGGAGTTGAATAATATGTAAGCGGAACGGTCTATTGACTGGTGCGGGCTTTTTGTCAGGGGTCAAGGGTTAAGGGACTATCAAGGCCACCATTGACTCCCGAAAGTTGATGGAAAGCCCTTGTCTGGACATAGGGTAATGGGTAATGGGTAATGGGGAATGGGGAATGGGGAATGGGGAATGGGGAATGGGGAATACGGCTATTTGGAAAAAACTCCGATTCCTTAAGTCATCCTTTAAAATTTGGTTGTATAGTGATAGTGAGTTTGATCCGGTACTTATACTTAATGACCGAATCGGCTCCTACTTTTAATTTTTATTCCCCAGCTTAACTCAATGATGGCTAAGGTACGTTTACTGATTCTTAGTTCTTTTGCGGCGGGCTTTGGACTTTGCTCCATTGTTTTTTCCGTTTTTACAATGATTTCTGAATTAAATTTTTCCACGGTATTTAGATTTATTTTAACCCTGGGTTTCTTTGTAATTAATGTTTTATTTTCTTTGCATTATTATGGATTAATCTTTAAAGAATTTAAGTTAATTAATAAGATTAAAGCACAGCTTAAACGATTTAATTATAATTTTTAATTAAAGTTTGGGCGATCGCCACCCTAAAGTTAGAAATCGGTTAAAGTTAAAATTAAAGTCTGTTTATCCCCAGGAATTTACTTATGTTAGATGCTCTTAATGCTTTATTGGGTCGCCATCCTGAACGAAATCAAGCGACTGTTGAAATCTATACTTGGCAAACTTGTCCCTATTGTATTCGGGCTAAATTATTATTATGGTGGAAAGGAGTTAATTTCACCGAATATAAAATAGATGGAGATGATGCCGCCCGAAATCAAATGGCTGAAAGAGCCAGTGGACGGCGGACAGTTCCCCAAATCTTTATTAACAATCATCATATTGGGGGTTGTGATGATCTGTATCAATTGGATGGAGAAAAAAATTTAGACCCCCTATTAGCTGAACCTGCTTAATGTCCGTTGTTGGGCTTAAGCCCACTCTTGATTAGGACTTACGCAAATTGAGGATGTAACCCTAGATGTAGGGGTAATTCATGAATTACCCCTACTATTGATAGCAGTAATGCGTAAGTCCTGTTGAATTAGGGTTAAAGCCCAACAACTTAGGGCTAAATGTTTTTTTTGATTAACAAGACGTTAAATTGTGGCAAAAACACTATAGATTAATTAGAGTCAGCGAATTGAGAAACTACAATTCATAATTTATATTCGTGGAGCAAAAGATATGTCAGAAACTGTCAAAAACTTCCGTAATGTTGCCATTGTTGGCCCCTATTTAAGTGGTAAAACCACACTCCTAGAGAGTATTTTATCGGTGAGTGGAGCCATCTCTCGCAAAGGAACAGCTAAGGAGACAAATAGGGTTGGGGATAGTTCTCCAGAAGCGAAAGAACGAAATATGAGCGTAGAAGTGAATGCCGCTAGTACCGAATATGGCGGCATTCGCTTTACCTTTTTAGACTGTCCGGGTTCTGTGGAATTTGTCCAAGAAACCTATAATGCTTTAATTGGTACGGGATTAGCTATTGTGGTTTGTGAAGCTGATCCGGGTCGGATTTTAACCCTATCTCCCCTGTTCAAATTCTTAGATGATTGGGAAATTCCCCATCTAGTTTTTGTTAATAAAATGGATCGGGTTTGTACCAATGAGGAACGCTGCGTTAATAGTTTTACCGAAATTCTAAATGCCTTAAAATCCGTTTCCACTCGCCCGATTATTCCCCAACAATATCCCATTGGTCATAGTGAACAATTAGTCGGTTTTATTGATTTAATTACGGAACAAGCCTATCATTATCATTCGGGGGCTGCTTCTGATCCCGTGCCCCTGCCTGAATCCTTAAAAGAGGCTGAACACGCTGCCCGTCAAGCGATGTTAGAGGAGTTGGCGAACTTTGACGATCATTTATTAGAAGAACTATTAGAAGAAATTGAACCGCCTCAAGATGAAATTGTCAAGGATTTAAAAATGGAATTGGGGGCGGATTTAATTGTCCCGGTGTTAATTGGGGTAGCCGAACAGGATCAGGGGGTGCGGGCGCTCTTGGATGCCTTAGTTCGGGAAGCTCCAGAACCCACCATTACCGCAGAACGTCGGGGGCTAAAATCCTCGGAAAATCTACCCATTGCCCAAGTTTTGAAAACCTATTATACCCCCCAAGGCGGTAAACTTTCCCTGGTGCGGGTTTGGCAGGGGGAACTCACCGAAGGCATGACCTTAAATGGGGTACGCCCCGGGGGAATGTATCGGATGACCGGACAACAAACCCAAAGCGTACAAATAGCACAAACTGGGGAAATTGTGGCTTTGGGACGGATGGAAGGAATTCAAACCGGAGATACCTTAACTTCCGAACCCAATGCTTTAAAAAATCCCTTACCAAAAGCGGCTTTATTACCTGCGGTTTATGGCTGGGCAATTACTCCCGAAAACCGCAAGGATGAAGTTAAAATTAGTGCGGCTTTATCGAAAATGTTAGATGAAGATCCGGCATTAAATTGGGAACAAAATAGTGATACCCACGAAATTATTTTATGGGGTCAAGGTCAAATTCATTTGCAAGTGACTTTAGATCGGTTACGGCGTAAATATAATTTACCCATGGTCACCCATTTACCGAGTGTTCCCTATAAAGAAACCATTCGGAAAATGACTAATTCCCACGGCCGTTATAAACATCAAAGTGGCGGTCATGGACAGTTTGGAGATGTGTATTTAGATATTAAACCTCAAGACCGGGGCGAGGGATTTAATTTTAGTGAAACCATTGTCGGCGGTGTGGTTCCCCGTCAATATATTCCGGGGGTAGAAACCGGAGTTCGAGACTATTTAACCCAGGGGCCCCTAGGGTTTCCGGTGGTAGATATCGCGGTGACATTAACCAATGGTTCCTATCATGCGGTTGATAGTTCGGAACAGGCGTTTAAACAGGCTGCCCGGTTAGCGATGCAGTCGGGAATGGAGAAATGTGAACCGATTTTATTAGAACCCATTACGGCGGTTGAAATTTGCGCGCCGAGTGATTTTACTTCCCAAATGTTTCAGTTAATTACCGGACGTCGGGGACAAATTTTAGGCTTTGAACCGATGTCGGACTGGAAGGGATGGGATAAAATTTCTGCCTATATTCCGCAAGCAGAAATGCAAGATTTAATTGTAGAATTGCGTTCTTTAACTTTAGGAGTTGGTTACTTTAATTGGCAATTTGATCATTTACAGGAGGTTCCTGAAAAGTTGACGGAACGGATTTTAGCAACGGTTAAGGGAAATGGTAATGGTAATAGCAAATCATAACTTTTAAATCCAAAGAGGGGAATTACAATTAGGTGTGTTGTGTTGTTTTCCTAATATTTAGATGTCACCCTAGAAGTAGGGGTAATTCATGAATTACCCCTACTTTTTATGGCGGTGATGTGTGTCAGTCCTAATGTTTAAAAAATAGGCTTTGCCAAATCGTCGAGGGTAAGGGCATGATTTGATTCTATAACCCATCGATGTTATTATGAAAGGTTGGGCTTAAATTAATATAGGAAATCATAAACATGGCGACCCATGAAACCCGCAATGAAGTAGAAGTTCGTTTTCAGAAAGTCAATGAATTGAGAGAATTAGGAATAGAACCCTATCCGAGTCACTCGGTTGAACGGTCACATACGACCCAAGAGATTAAGGATTTATTTGCACAACCTGGGAAAACCTTAAACGATGGAGAAAGTGACCCCGATGCTATTCCCTTAAAAGTTTGTGGGCGAATTACTTTTAAACGGGATAGTGGCAGTATTGGGTTTATTGGGTTAACCGATATTGCGGGAACTATTCAACTCAAACTAGAGAAAAAAATAGTCACGGGTGAAACGGGATTATCTTTTAATCAGGTGAAAAAATATCTCGATTTAGGGGATTTTATTGCCGCCGAGGGTATTGGTTGTCGCACCAACCGAGGGGAATTATCCGTACAAGTGGAACGGATTTTTATTGTTTCTAAAGCAACCATGCCTTTTCCTGATTCCTATTATGGAATTAATGATCCTGAACTCTGTCGTCGAAATCGAGAAATTGATTTAGTTAGTAACCCTAAATCCTTAGAAACCTTTAAAGCTAGGAATCGAATCATTAAAAAAATTCGGACTTATTTATGGGATAATAGTTTTGAGGAATTGGAAACTCCGGTATTACAAGCAATTTATGGCGGGGCGGCGGCCCGTCCTTTTGTTACCCATCATAATGCTTTAGATATTAATTTATATCTGCGAATTGCCACGGAACTCCATTTAAAACGGGCTATTTGTGGCGGGTTTGAAAGGGTCTTTGAAATTGGGCGAGTGTTTAGGAATGAAGGGATTGATAGCACCCATAACCCGGAATTTACCTCCATTGAATTATATCAAGCCTACGCGGATTATTTTGATTTGATGACTTTGATAGAGGATTTAATTTGTGCGGTGGCGGCGGATCTTTTTGGGGATAATATGGAATTTGATTATCAAGGAGATAGGATTAGTTTAGAACGGAAATATGATTATTCTGAACAATATCCTACCTTTACGGGAAGCCATTGGAAAGTTCAAACCATGGTAGAAGCGGTACGGGAAAAAACCGGGTTAGATTTTGATACTTTAGACCTAAATGAAGCCTTAAAAGCGGCGGAAACGCTAGGGTTAAATTTATCTAAACTGGAAATCCAAAGTTTAGGATATGTGCTTTATGCGGTGTTTGATAAATTAGTTTCACCTGAATTACTTCAGCCAACTTTTATTACTGAATTTCCGGTGGAAGTCAGTCCCCTAGCCAAACGTCATCGTTCTAAACCGGGATTTGTAGAGCGGTTTGAATTATTTATCCACGGGACGGAATACTCTAATGGGTTTTCGGAATTGAATGATCCTAAAGACCAACGCCAACGATTTGAAGAACAATTAGCCCAGAAAAATGCCGGGGATGAAGAAGCTCATCCGATGGATGAAGACTTTATTCAAGCGCTCTCTTTAGGAATGCCAAATTGTGGCGGAATGGGGATTGGAATTGATCGGTTAGTGATGTTATTTACCAATACGGCGAGTATTCGAGATGTGATTATGTTCCCCACCATGCGCACTTTATAAACCCGAACCTACCCCCCAGCCCTGGCTTGCTAAGGGGGGTAATTAGATATTAATATGAAATGATGTTTTAATTAGGGAAAACTCGATTTATGGAACGTTCAAAAATTATTGCTTATATTACGGGTGCGATTTCAATTCTTTTGGCGTTAGCTTATTTATTAATTGTCTCTCTATTAGATTTCCGAGGCGAAATGCTACCCGCACCCGTGAGTCAAATTCCATCGACTGTATTAATTGAAAATATACTTAACCAATTGGGCGTCAACTTTTAATAGTTCACGCCAATTGAAAATCAGAGGGATGGAGGCTATTAATCCTAAAATTTTTGTTACCTAATCCTGGGAATTTTAAGCGATATAGGGGCTACTCAATAGTGGAAATTTCGTCTACAACTTCGATTTGTTTCCGACTAATGGCTCGATAAATTCGAGAGAGCGATCGCAATTCTTCTTCGGTTAAATTATCATCAAAAATTGCGGCTAATAGTCCATAACGGTCAGCTAAGGTAACCTGACCCGTTTCGTGAATTTTGGCGAATAATTCACTGAGTCCTGACTCAATCAAGCAAATGGGTGCTTCCATGATCTGGTGGGTTGGGGTAGCGGAATTGATGTGATGATGGGGAATTGAACATCTTTCAAAGTCCACGGTTTGGGCAAAAATTCAGTTGAATTTTAGCGGTGAGTCCCGGGAAATTTGTTGAATTAGGAGGCGGGCGACGTTGAACTTTATTCTCATTATTTCAAAGTTTTGAATTTAGGGGCGTGATTAAACTTCAGGAGCAATTGTGATTCTTTGGGGATAATTTCGTGATCTAAATCACCCCTAGGGAGTGATTGGTCTGACGATCACTTAGTTTAATTTTAAAGCACTCACAGGAACATCATCCCAGGATTCAACGGTTCTCAATACGGCCACCCAACCCTCTTGTTTTTGGGTTTCCGTGAGGTCTTTTTGAAAGGATTCGTGACAGTCTTGAGCTTGCTTTTCATCAGAACAAGCAATACAAGAGTAGACTATTCCCGCCGGGTCAAGTTGTTCATTTACCCAAATAATCATTATAGGTTTTCTCCTGATCTCATATTAGAAATTGCTTTCATTTTATATGAAATGGGCAATAATTTGCCTATTGATGTTTTCCATATTTTGTTAAGGAGTCTCCCGTTAAACGACAAATCCGCCAGTCGGGTAAAATTTTAGCTCCAATTTTTTCATACAAATTAATAGCGGGTTGATTCCAGTCTAAAACCGTCCATTCTAACCGTCCCGATCCTCTGGATACGGCTAATTCTGCTAGATAAGTGATTAGGGCTTTTCCAATCCCTTGACGACGATATTCAGGGAGGACAAATAAATCTTCTAAATACATTCCGGGTTGGGTTAAAAAGGTAGAATAATTATTAAAAAATAAAGCAAAACCCACGGCTTTTCCTTCAATTTCTGCTAAAATAGCTTCCGCATAACTAGGAGATCCAAATAAATGTTGTTTTAAGGTTTCGGCATTTCCTGTGACTTGATGGGATAACTTTTCATATTCGGCTAAGGCCTGAATTAAATCAAATAAAACCGAAATATCTTCTATCGTTGCGGATCGTACAATTGGGAGTTTAGACATATCAATAATGATTAGAAAAGGGTTTGATTCTTAATCATTATACAATAATTTTAATCCCTAATCAATTAATTATCTGATCCAACCTTTGAGGCGTTCGGCAACATGAGGACGGCGCAATTTTCGCATGGCTCGGGCTTGAATTTGTCGGACTCGTTCCCGCGATAAATTATAAACTGCACTAACTTCTTCTAAGGTATAGGGAACCCCCGTCACTAATCCAAATCGCAGGGCTAAAACGTCTTTTTCCCGTTCGGTTAAAACCGTGGCTAAAACCTCTAATAAATCCTGACGCATCATAACTTCATTCATTTGGTCTTCAGGGGTTTGGGTTTCTTGATCCTCCAAAATATCCATTAATTCCGAGGTTTCTTCCGAACCGATCCGATGATTTAAAGAGAGGGATTTGCGGTGAACTTGTTCGAGTAATATCACTTGTTCTGGGGTAATTCCCATCGCCGTAGCCAGTTCTTTTTGGGTGGGTTTTCGATGCAGCGATCGCTTTAATTCTTGATAGCTTAACTTCATTTTATTTAACTGTTCAACAATATGAACAGGTAGGCGAATTGTCCGGCCTTGATTGGCAATAGTTCGGGTAATACCTTGACGAATCCACCAGTAAGCGTAGGTTGAGAATTTATATCCTTTATCGGGATCAAATTTTTCTGTGGCGCGGTTGAGTCCTAATGCTCCTTCTTGAATCAAATCTAATAGGGGAACACCTCGATTAATATAACGTTTAGCAATAGAAACCACTAACCGTAAATTAGAACTAATCATGCGATTTTTGGCTGCATTTCCCGATAGCAAACAATGTTTGAGTTCTGTTTCGGTGACTCCGACTAAAGTTGCCAGTTCGGCGGGAGTGGGTAAACGTCCTAATTCCAGGGTGAGTTGAGTTTGTAGGGCTTCAATTTTAACTAAACTTTGAATATGACGGGCGAGCTCTATTTCTTCATTGGGTTTGAGTAAAGGATAACGCGCCATTCGTTTAAACAGTGCGGCGATGGCGTCATCTCCAGATGCCGTCGCTTCCATAATCGGAAAAAGTGTAGCATTCTGTGGATTCATTGTATCCTCCCGGTTAAGATTCGCCATGACAGAATGGTTTTGGCGATCTAAAATTTGAACAGTCCGCTTTGAGTTTTTCCCATCATAATCATCTTCAATCCCATCAGAAGATCAGGAAATACTCTTGATAACTCTTTGATGCTGATTCTATTATAGAACCCATTGAGAGTGTTAATCGGTGCTGATCAAAGGATTTCTGGTTTTCAGTCGGGAGACTGATAGAAGAAAAATCTTAAAAATCAAAGTAAATATAGGGTAAACCGCCTTCGGGTGCTAATAACCAAACTGTAAAGAAACTCAAGGGAACTAAGGCTAATTTTACTGTCCAATTTAATTGTAATTTTAACCCTCGGTTGAGGAGCGTGGTCATCGCCATTAATCCAAAAATAGAGGATAATAATATCACCAGATGGTGTCGTTCTAAACCCAAGGCTTCCACATAAACTTTATGGGCAAACTGAACATCGGCGGTGTGACCCCATAAACGATTAATCACTAACCAAGAATCGGTTAAATTGGGAAGTCTGAAAAAAATCCAAGTGGTAAATACCATGAATTGAGTCATCAGCCAAGCGATTAAAATTCCGGGTAAACTTTTCCAAATCCAATTTATTGATAATTTATTAGATAGGGCTTCTGTGAGTCGATTCACCATTAATGCTAACCCATGTAATCCCCCCCAAATAATGAATCCCCAGGCGGCACCGTGCCAAATTCCGGCGATTAACATAACTAGGATTAAATTCAAACAAGTGCGAAATAATCCTACCCGAGAACCGCCCAAGGGAAAGTATAAATAATTGCGTAACCAATCCCCTAATGTCATATGCCAACGGCGCCAAAAATCTCCGATACTGGTGCTAAAATAGGGGGAATCAAAGTTAATGGGTAAACTTAATCCTAATAGTAAGGCGGTGCCTCGGGCTAGGTCTACATAACCACTAAAATCTAGGTATAATTGCAATCCATAGGCAAAAATTGCTAACCATAAATCCCCACTTCCAGCCCGTTGTAAATTACTAAAACTCAGGTCAACTAAAATCCCAATATTATCCGCTAAAAGCCCTTTTTTAATTGCTCCCCTAGCTAGTAACCATAATCCATCGGCTATTTGTTCGGGTACGGGAAATTTTAGGGTTTTAAACTGATTATTCAGGTGATGGTAACGAGTGATTGGGCCGGAGATGAGTTTGGCAAAAAATAGTTTATAAGCGGTAAATTCTAGGAGGGAAGTGGCGGCGGGCGCGCCTCTATAAACATCGACTAAATAGGCGATTAGTTCAAAGCAGAAGAAACTTAATCCTAGGGGGGCAATAACATATTGATCAATCCAATTTCCGGTATTAATAATAATAGGAATATTCCAGATTGTTCCTAGGTTATTGAAAATAAAAGGTAAATATTTAAACCCGACTAAAATTAAGATATTAGTGACAATTCCTAAGATGAGTAAAAACAAGCGACGACGATCCCAAGAAATATGGGGAATTTCCCATTCTTGAGGTTCGACAATGGTTAATGCTAAACCAAAGTTAAAGACTGTCCAAAGTAAGAGTAAGGGAATATATTGAATTTGTAGGGTAGAATAGAAAACCAAACTGGAGATTAATAGGATAAAAAGTTGCCAGGATTTCCAAGGAATTATCCAATATAATCCCAATAAAATTAATAAAAATAGTCCGTAGGTAATTGAAATAAAAGTCATGAATTATTTAGGGAATAAAATTTTAAGGAGTGGCATCAAAAACGTAGGATAAGAATATCTGTCCGTCCTGGCTTTTGTTATTGTATCGGTAAGGGGTCATAGATTAATCAGGAGAGAGAATTTATTGTTTCCCTATTAACCAATAGGTGCGCATTTCGCCTTTACCTTTGACGACAATGATGCCTCTTTCTTCGAGTAAGTAATTATCTTTAATTTTTTGATAGGTGGTGTGACTGACCTGAATTTGTCCGGGTAAACCTTGAGATTCCATGCGAGAGGCAATATTAACCGCATCTCCCCATAAATCATAACTGAATTTTTTTAATCCGATGACTCCAGCAACGACTGGCCCGGTATTAATGCCAATTCTAAGATTTAATAACTGACTATCATTGTACCGAAATTTTTGAATGATTTGTTGCATTTCTAGGGCCATTTCTGCGATCGCTGTGGCATGATTCGATTTAGGAATGGGGATACCCCCAGCCACCATATAAGCATCCCCAATGGTTTTAATTTTTTCTAATTCATATTTATCTGCGAGGCGATCAAATTCAGAGAAAACTTCATTTAAAATGGTCACAATTTGTGTGGGAGAACTGCGAGAAGATATGCCAGTGAAATCGGTTAAATCCGCAAATAAAATCGTGGTTTCTTCAAAGCGATCGGCAATACATCCCTGATTTTTTTTGAGTTTTTCCGCGATCGCTATGGGTAAAATATTCAGTAACAATTTCTCGGATTTGTCTTTTTCTAATCGTAGATCAGCTTCGGCTTGATTTCTTTCTAAGGTCGCTTGATGAATTTTTTCAAACATGGTTTTAAAGGTGACAATAACATCCCCTAGTTCATCATTTCTTTCCGTTAAACTTGAATAAAATTTGGGGACGGGTTTGTTATCTACAATGGCTTTTCCGGCTTCAATCAAATCTAAACGGAGTTTAATAATCGGCAGAATCACATTTTTCCCTAATACAAATAAAGTCGCTGAGGTAACAAAAACAGAAATAATTAAGACTAAACCCGCAATTCTTAAAATATAAGCATAAACTTGGTTCTGAATACCAGAAGCATCATGACGAATAATCACAATATATTTATTTTTGCCCAGAACCGTATTATGAGCTAAATCATAGCGATCGCCATTGGGCTGACGCAAATATAAGGTTTTCCCCTCTATAGCTTGTGAAAATCTTAGAATAGGAGCCTCACCAAATTGACCCATTAACTCCCCCGTGGGCTGATAAACCGCTCCTCCTAAAATATCAGGATTCAAATGGTGTAAATAGCTCAACTGTTTTAAGAGTTCAGTATTAGAACTATAAGGATAGGTTTCAACCATCCAGGCAATTTTACTCTCAGACATAGTAGGAAGTTGTCTTAAAAGTTGCTGCTGGTATCGATAGACTGAAGGAATCAAAATCACAATTTCAATTATGACTAAGCTCAAAAATACCCAAAGGGCAATCTTTCGAGAAAGCCGGGCATTCAAAAGTTTTAAAAATAATTTGATTTTTTCAGACATCAATCGTTCACTCCTACGCCTATCTTGTTTTAGATTAACAATAATTCTATTCCTCTCCCCACAAAAAATATAATTTCAGGTCATTTGTAGAATCGATTTTAAATCTTTATATCATTAATACCTGTATCTTTAGAATTGTAGAACTTCTGCACTCTTAGAAAATATTTTATCTAAATAACACCCGTCAGGGAACCCTGAACTAATGTTAAGCTAGATTGAGGTAAAATCGGGATAATTTTAATTAAAATAATTTTCAGCATGAACACAACAGAGGTTAACTGATGACCATAGAGCCAAATTCATCCCCATCCCAAGGACTTGAGGATACTCCCGAAACCCTCAACGGTGCGACCCCTCAACCCGCCGTTGAGCCTTCAGAAGCGGCAACCTTGACGGAGGCGGAGGCGCTCCCAGTTTCCCCGGCGGACTCTTGGGAAATCGAAACGGAAAACCCAACTGTTGACAGTCGGCCGAATCAAGTATCGGGTTCGGTGGTGGTGCTATCGGCGATGGCATTAATGATTTTAGGGTTAGGAATTGATAATATTGGATTAGGATATGTGGGAGCTTTGACCACATTAGCCGTGTCTTTGCGCTTAGTTTGGTCAAACTGGGCTAAGGCTTGGCAAACCTTAATTCCTCCGATTTGGCGCAATTTAATTATTGCTTGTATTGGAATTTTAGGCTCTTTAATTGGGTTAGTTATTTTCAGTAATGCCAATACTCCCAATGAGGTGAGTAATATTACAATTAATTGGGATGCCATTGGCGCTTTAGGGGATTTAGGAGGAGCATTAGGTCAAATTTTAATTGCTGTTATTGCCGTTTATGTGGCTTGGAGACAGTATATTATTTCTCGGGATTTAACGATTCAACAAAACCGAATTACCCAACAACAAACCATTGATGCTTATTTTCAAGGAGTTTCTGATTTAGCTTTAGGAGAACAGGGATTATTAGAAGATTGGCCCCAGGAAAGAGTGATTGCAGAGGGACGAACTTCAGCGATTATTAAAAGTGTGGATGCGGAAGGAAAAGCCAAAATTCTGCGGTTTTTATCTCAAGCTCGATTAATTACTCCTTTACAACGCGATCGCCATCTGGGACGTCCGATGTTAGATGGGAATGGCAATTATGCTGAAGATCGTGCCCATGGGGTGCGGGTGGTTGATTTGGGTGCGATGTTAGCCGGGGCAGATTTATCTCAAACCGACCTACGACGCACGGATTTAACTGATACTAATTTAGTCAAAGCTAATTTAACCGGATGTAATTTAGTCCGCGCTAATTTAGCCCGTTCGATTCTGTATGAAGCTGATTTATCGAATACAAATTTACGTTCGGTTAAACTTTTTTATGGCCCTGCAGAAACCGCGTCTCCCCGCAGTCGCAAATTAATTCCCAATTTTGATACGGGCGAATATACCGGGGCTGTGGTGGAGAATGCGGACTTTACGAGCGTTGATAATTTATCAGAAGAAAATCGTTATTATTGTTGTGCATGGTGCGGTTCTCAATCTCGAAAAACAATTCCTGGGGGTTGTGAAGGGATTCCTAATAAATTAGGTCGCTGATTATGGGTAGAAGGGGTTTGCCGACCAAACCCTATTTCTGATTCATTCTTTCCCAGAAAATTTCGAGAATTTCAGTTAATCCTAAACCTACGGTTAATAAAAGTTCGATGAATAGAAATAACGGCAGTAAAATTCCTTGAAATAACCGCAGTAAAATTACTTTACTGCGATTCATTTTGGCTTGGGCTGTGATCATTCTTACCCCCCGGACTGAGATTCGGATTAAGCGAATTCTATAGCTAATTTTTAAGTCTTTAACCTTGGGATTATCAAATTTAACTTGACCCGAATCAAAAATTTCATTTAACCTTAAAATCGAGTTTTGGGTATCAATTTGATTAAAATTTAAGTGTAACCAAGTTAGCCCACAAAGTCTCCCTAAAATAAAATCCTGTTCTCGATATTTTTGATCAAAAAAACCTCCAAAAGCATTGAGAAAATCTGAAGCCAATAGTTGCTCGACGTCTGTGGGTTTCTCTAACAGAGGAGTTTTAAATAAATAGCGAAATTTTTGATAGAGATTCTCTAATTTCTCTCGCGTTTCTATATTTTCAATCCCGGGAATTTGATTGAGAATTAATGGTGTAATGGGTGAGAGTTGAATATGACTATAGGGAATTGCTTTTTCTAGGTCGGTTTTAATTTTAGAGGTGGTTTCTTCGGATTCCTTTGTAGATAAGGTTTCTAAAAGGGATAATATATTGGCTTTATAATCCACCTGTTGATTGATTTCTACAATCTGTTTTAACTGCATAGCATCCTGTTGAGCCGCAGGAATTTTTAACCCATGAAATAACAAATCTAATAAATTAAAATTATTCTTTTTTAAACTAGGTTTACTTTCTAAATTTTCTAAGGAATAGGGAGCAACATAAGCATAAATTCGCCGTTCTCGTTTTGCTTTAATTTTGCTGTTAAAATCATGACTAAATTTAATAAAATCTGCCCCTTCTTCTTGAATTAAATACCCGGCATTTGGCAAAGAACTTAAATGAATTCTCGCGTCTAAATCAATTGCTTTTAGAATGGGTAAATTATCTAAAATGCCTCCATCACTATACCAAAACCTGAGTTTTTCTCCATTTTCCTCCGTACATAGCATGGGTAAATCTGGATTGAGTTTTTGTTTCCCTGAGTCATCACAAATCTTAAAATAGGCCGGACTCAGATTTTTTAAGTTATAACTTTTAACACTAGATGAGTCTTGAATCGGCGGAAAAGCAATGGGAAAAGCTCCTGAAATTAGGCTAGTATTAATTACTTTTTTCCATATTTTTTGTAAGCGATCGCCTTGACGATTTAACTCGGAATGAAACAAAAACCGCCGAGTTTCTGCGTGATTCACCGCCGGAATACCGGAAAAATTGCGACATTTGTTTTCATAGGTAACAAGCAGTCCTTGTAAATTTGTCACCGTCATCACTAGGGCTAAGGGTTGATGAACCTTGAGTTGATCGGTATTTTCCGTAATTAAATGAGCAATATTTTTAATCCCTTTTTGAGATAATAAACTTTCATTTTTACTGTTAAATAAATTCTTTAAAACTTGACGGTAATCTTCAATGGCGAAGACCGTATCAATATCTTTCATATCGGCTTTTTCTACCCAAGCTCTTTGTAAAAGATTTTGGGATTCATATTCAGTATCAGTAATCTCTCGATTCAATAAATAATAAGCAGTAATGGCTCCGGTCATTGCCCCCGCCGATGCTCCGGTAATCAAATCAATTAATAGGGGAGAATGGTCTTTTCTGGCTTGTCTAACTAATTCAAAACATACCCCGGCCATATAAGCTCCGAGGGCAATTCCTCCTGATAAATTTAAGGAAATTGGACAGGGATTTGCAGTTGTATTTTCTAGGGTCATAACTATTGAAATTTTTAGAAAGGCACTGTTGTTGGGCTTTAGCCCATTCTTCTTAGGGAGTTTATCGTAACAATTAGGGGGGGCTAAAGTCTAACAATTAGGAGGGGCTAAAGCCCAACAACGAGGAAGGGCTAAAGCCCAACAACTAGGAGGGGCTAAAGCCCAACAACGGCCCAACAACGGGGAGATTAAGATTGGAGTTTCGCTTTCGGACGCAAAAACTTAATAATGGCATATAAATCCGGGTCGGTTTTGGCTTCCTCTCGATAACGGGGGCTCAGATCAATTGCTTGTTCTAAATTTTCCACCGCCAATTCCGTTTGACGTTGTTGGGCATAAATAATGGCTTTGTTATAATAAGCATCGGCATAATCGGGCTTTAAAGTTAACGTCCGATCTAAACTTTCTAGGGCTTCTTTTCCTCGTTTTAACTTAATTAAAACATACCCTCGATAATTCCAGGCTTTGGAATTATCAGGATCAAATTCGATTGCTTGATCAAAGGAGGTCGCCGCATCTTGATATCGTTCAATTGCTTGTAATGCCATGCCTCGATTTAACCAAGCCACCGCATCTTCAGGCTTCACTTTCACCGCTTGATCAAAGGCTTCAAAGGCTTCTTGATGCTTTTGTAATTTGCCATAGGTCACCCCTAAATCAACC
>DATNRE010000666.1:0-32717 GCA_036703685.1 Candidatus Obscuribacterales bacterium | reverse complement strand
CATTTCTACTAAAGTAAAGGCGTTAGGACAATCCAGAATTTCCCACATTTGGAAAAATTGTTCCGCTAACATTTCCCCAAAATCCGACCCTAAATAGGGAGAAGTAACAAAATCCCCTTCCGTGCCTAATTTGGGTTTATTGATACTATAATATCCATATTCTGGGTGATATAAAACCCAGTTCATATAATCAGCAAAAGTAATTCTATTTTGAGGATTTTCCTTGATTTCTTGAGCAACAAAATTACATAAATTTAGATTATTTTCATGATCCATATTCAATAATTATTCATAATATTAATACCTTTCCCGTTGTTTTACCGTTGTTGTGCTTGGGCACTTCTTGAAAGAGGGGCTAAAGCCCAACAACGGCAGAGGAGCTTAGGGTTGATACCGAATATTAGCATCTTTTAAGCGGTTTAAAGCTTCTCCCAAGCGATCGCAATCTGCAATTAAACTAATTCTAAAATAGCCTTCTCCCCCCATACCAAAGGCATTTCCTGGGGTAAAAACCACACCCGTTTGTTGTAAAACCGTTAGGGCAAAATCGGTGGAATTCATCCCCGGAGGACAGGGAACCCATAAATACATTGTAGCCAAGGTTTTAGGCACAGTCCAGCCCAATTCTGCTAAACCTTTAATCAGAAAATCTCGCCGGGTGCAATAGCGTTCTTGCACTTCTTTCAGGTAAGAATCCGGTAAACTTAAAGCCGTTTCTGCGGCCGCCTGTAAAGCCGAAAATACGCCATAATCTAAATTAGTTTTTAAGGTTCTTAACCCCTGTAAAACCTTAGAATTTCCCACGGCAAATCCCACCCGCCAACCCGCCATATTATAGGTTTTAGACATGGTGTGGAATTCTACTCCAATTTCCTTTCCGCCCGGAATTTCTAATAAACTGGTCGGTTGATAACCGTCAAAGGCTAATTCGGCATAACATAAATCGTGAACCAGCAGAATTTGATATTTATGGGCAAAGGCAACAATTTCTTCAAAAAATTCTCGCGGGGCGGTGGCACCCGTGGGATTACTGGGATAATTAAAATAGAGAATTTTAGCTTGTTCAGCCACAGAATCAGGAATCGAACCTAAATCAATTAACCAGTTATTTTCCGGTTTCAAAATAATAGAGTGAACCTTTCCCCCGGCAATAATCGGCCCGCGAAAATGTACGGGATAGGAAGGACTCGGGACTAAGACTAAATCCCCCGGATTAATATAGGCTAAAGCCAAATGACCTAATCCCTCTTTTGACCCTAATAGGGGTAAGGCTTCGCCATTGGGGTCGAGGGAAACACCATAGCGACGGTGATACCAATTAGTAATTGCGAGTCTAAAATTAGCTGTCCCTTCAAAGGGTGGATAGCCATGATTTGCCGGATTTTGTAGGGCTTGAATTGCAGCGTCAACCACCGGTTGCGGGGTTGCCCCGTCGGGGTTTCCCATACCCAAATCAATGAGATCTAAGCCCTGTTGACGGGCTCGGGCTTTCAATTCATCTAAACGGGCAAAAACATAGGGAGGTAAGGCTTGTATCCGGTCAGCAGGGCTAATCCAATCTAATGTCATTGGTCGATAATGTGAGGTTAAAACTATAGGTTTTGTTACGGAAAAAAATCCCTTCTTAATTTAAGGTTTGGAAAATGAATCCAAATAATTCAATCTCTAGCCCTAATGGGTGATTCTTTATTGTCCCCTGATTGGGTCTACTTTTTTCCTTCGTGTCTCAATTCTTAATTCTGATATCGCAGTTTGTCTAGGACTCAGGGTAGGGGTCTTTAGTATTTCCCCATTCCCTGTTCCCTCTTTCCTAATATAGAGTTAAGGAGTTGAATTCTTCAGTTTAACTTCAACGATGGGGGCTGTGGTTGATACCATGGCGGCCATTAACTGTTCGGGAACCACTTTAAAGGGTAAACGGTGAATATCAGAATGCTCATTACAGGCAACATCGGCGGCTTGTCGCAGTTGGGCTAAGGTAATTTCTCCCATCCCCAAATCATTCAGGGTTTGGGGTAAACCTAAATCGGTGTAAAACTTTAATAATTGTTGTCTAGCAGTGGCCGCGAGTTGGTTGCCCTGTACCATTTCCTCTAAACGCAGTTGCACTAAAATCCCAAAGGCGACTTTTTCCCCGTGTAAAGTCCCATGACTGGCCGCCACATGGGTTAAGCCATTATGAACCGCATGGGCCGCTACGGTGCGACATTGGGCGCCCCCAATACCGCCAATAACTCCGGCGAGTAATACCGTTGCATCGACCACTTCCCGCCAGGTTTCGCCACCGTTGTCTTGTAGGGCGGTTAGGGATTTTTGGAATAGAATATCTCGCAGGACTCGCGCCTGTTGTACCGCAGCGATCATGAAGGTTTGATCGGAATGTCCACTGCTGACGGAGGCTTCATACCATTTAGCGATCGCATCTCCAATGCCAGCCACTAACATCCGTTGAGGAGCAGTCTGAATTAAGGTATAGTCCAAAATCAATAAATCGGGACAACGGGCTAAACTGACATCATATAAAAACGCCCCATCCTCGGAATAGACATTAGAAAGGGCTGTCCAAGCGGCGCAGGTTGCCCCAGAAGTAGGAATAGTCACGATGGGGAGATGGCATTGATGGGCGATCAGTTTGGCTGCATCGAGGGCTTTTCCGCCGCCCGTCCCGATAATAAAATCTGCTTTATGGTTACTAACAGCTTGACGTAGGGCGGTTAAGCTCGTTTCGCTACAGTCAGCCCCGTAGGACACTTGAGAATATTGGAGTTGATGACGTTCTAAAATCGGTTGTAGAGCTTGGACGGTGAGGGGTAAGGAGCGATCGCCCCCAATAATTAAGGGTCGTTGACCAAAGCCTGCGATCGCCTCTCCTGCTTGTGTTAAGGCGTTATTGCCGCGCAAAACTTGGGCCGGGGCAATATTTAAACTCACAACCGAAGTGGATATTAGAGTCTGGGTTGAGGAGGTTTGAGGCATAGCAAGTTCAGTCAGTAGTGCTAAATCCTTGATTGTAGCGTATTGTTTTGCCGATTTGGGCAAAGAGTTCGCAATTTTATCAGCCCTTTTCAATCTTCATTAACCCGTTAAAACAGATTTTAGCGTAGAGACGTGCGGTGAGCGCAGCCATGCCGTCGGCTATTGGCGCGTCTCTCTACGGAAATTTTATATCAAATTGATATAAAATTCTGTGGCTCGATACTTGTACGGATAAATTAACGGTCTTAATTAAATCTTAACCCCTCATTTTTGTAAAAGTTCTGTAAAATCATCCGGATAGTTTGATCGCAAGTTTGACAACATAAGAATTTTCTTATACTTTTAATTTAGCTCAGAAAACAATTGCTACTGAGTAACAGTTACTGGTTTTAATTGATACCATCCTGTTTGTTGGTGCAGGCAAATTTTTGCTTTACGCCAATTTTATGTACCCATTTTTTTGCAAAAACTTTAACAAAAAAGAGTTCAAAATGCCTACATTCAAATCAAGAGAGCAATGACTTACAGCCAACGACCATAGTGATCTAAACCTCAATGGATCAACATTTTTTAAGGCTTAACTTAATAATGTCTAATGTGTTGAAACAGCTTTAAGAGTCACTAACTTTAAACAAGCAACGATATTCAATGTAGATGCTCGGAGAGCGATCTTTACTCCGAATAGCGTCTGAATTGATGTGCTGGTCTTCAACGGCAATACACAAATTTAAGTCGGTGATCACATTGCTGGAAACCCTAGTTTCAGATAAGGGAAACTGTTAATCACCCTGGTTAACACCCCTTTGACCCCAGCCAAGATCAACAAAAACATTGATACAACCAACAAACTTAGTTTTCTGTTCTCGTAATCAAAAAAAAGCGGTTACTTGTCCTAAAAACTTAATCCCACTCATTCTTTAACCGAAAACCTTAAAGATGAGTTTCAAATATTTCTCAATCCCTTAAACTTTTCTGGAGACTTGCATCTATGGCCGCCTTAAATTTTGCAGAACAAAACTTAGTCGGAAACAACTTCCGAGGTGAAAATCTCAACGGTTCCACCTTTTTCAAAGCCCGACTGGAAAATGTCCGATTCGACCCCAATAGTTCAGGAACTCGCACCCAACTCCGAGGAACTAATTTTTCCGAATCTTCTTGGATTGGTGTTAACGCTAGTCAAGCAATCTTTGCCCCTAATACTAACTTTAGCTCCCCTGTCAATTTATCCCTAGCAACATTAGAAAATGTCAATCTTAGTGGTGCGGATCTCAGACAAGCCAATATGTCCTTGATCGACACAAAAGTGATTAATTTATCCAACGCCAACCTGACTAATGCTAATCTGCACAAAGCGAATATCAGTGGCGAACAATCCGAGCGACCCAACTTGACCGCAGCCAACTTGACCGGGGCTGATTTATCCGAGGCTAATTTAAAAGCATCTGAATTAACCGATGCCACCTTAGTCAATGCTAATTTGCAAGGAGCAAGCCTAGAAGCGACCCTATTGAGCAATGTGAATGCCACCGGTGCGGATTTTCGGCTAACCAACTTTACCGATATAACCTGGCAAAACACCATCTTTGACCGGGCTAATTTCAGTGGTGTGATCATCAGTGACGCCCCACTCGAACCCGGACAAATGGCAAATATCAAGTTTCGGGGTGCAGATTTAACCAACTTCATTATCGATGATGCCATTTTAACCGGGAGTGATTTTAGCCCTTCGGGTAACACGGTGACCACCCTAACGGGCGCAAAATTTGATCAAACCGATTTGAGTGGGGCGAACTTCACCCAAGCCGATGCAGAAGGGGTATTTATTAACGGACTTGCCATTGGAGCTAATTTCACCAATGCCAATTTGAGAAATGCTGACCTATCCAAAGGTGACTTTACTAATGCCATCTTTGCCGGAGCCGATCTAACCGGTGCGATCGCCGTCGATGCCATTGGTCTGACATTAGGAACTTCCCTTGCTGATTCGATAACCGGGACAAGTGAGAAAGATAATATCTTCGGTTTAGAAGGCAACGACACCCTTACCGGACTTGGGGGAAATGATTATATGGACGGGGGTGCAGACAATGACACCCTGAGTGGGGGTGGGGGCAACGATACCTTTATGTACCGTAATGGTGATGGTCAAGACCGAATTAACGGATTTGTAACCGGAACTGGAACGGCAAAAGACTTTCTTTCCTTCAGTGATATTGAAGATATTGATGTGCGTATTGTGAATGGCAATACTCAATTCCGAGTCGGAGATGGCATTTCGGGCAACACCGGCTTTGGAACCGGTCAAATTTTAGTGGTGTTGGGGAATACCACCTTTACCGAAGCCGACATCAGCAGCAACATTATTAATTCACCCAGCACGACCTTTATGTTCTCCTAACTCGAATTAGGCGAAATAATTTGATTCTGAAAAAGCAATCCCCATTGATCATCACCTGGATCAAAATACACGGAGTCTACTGCCATGGCTAACGTTTTATTGCTCCTATCCATGTCTTGGACACCCCTCTCCTAAATGGGGAGGGGAAAGGATCAGGAGATTAACAAAAAGAACCCATCGCTGGATGTTTATTCCATTAATCATCTTGAGTTTAACCAACAGCAATTTTTAATTAACGAATAAAAAAAGGAGTCAATCATGGCAGTCAGAAACGGAACAGAAGACAAGGATACCCTCACAGGTACTAGTAGTGCGGACACACTGCGCGGCAATGGGGGTGAAGACGAACTATTCGGTTTAGGCGGTAATGACTTACTCCGAGGTGGCAACGATAAAGATACCCTTTCTGGGGGCGGTGGTGCGGACAGACTCCATGGGGATGCTGGGGAAGACTTACTCTCTGGTGAAGCCGGCAATGATACCCTTTTTGGCGGAACAAACGCTGCTGATGTCAACGACGCCAAAGATTTCCTAGATGGCGGTGCGGGTGCGGACTGGGTATATGGCGGTTTTGAGGATACCGCACTGGGGGGTGCTGGGAATGACACCGTTATTGGTAGTTTCTTTGATGACGCTCTCTATGGTGACGATAACGAAGGTTTCGTTTCCGGTGGTGCTGACTCCCTTGTGGGTGCAGAGGGCAATGACACCCTTTTCGGTGAAGCTAACGACACCATTTTCGGCGGTAACGATACCCTCGACGGTGGCGATGGCGATGACAAACTCTATGGCTATTTAGGGGATGACTACCTGTTTGGCGGTGACGGTTTGGACACCCTCGATGGTGGTGATGGTAATGATATCCTCGATGGCGGTGCTGGGCCTAGCACTCTCCTAGGTGGTGCTGGCTTAGAAACCATCACAGGTGGTGTTGAAGGTGACTATATTGATGGCGGTGAGGGCGTTGACAACCTCAGTGGACTGGGTGGCAACGATACCATCTATGGCGATCTCGGTGTCAATGTCAGTCTCGCAGGGAATGATGTACTCAATGGTGGCGCTGGCGATGACTTCCTAGATGGTGGTGCAGCAGTTGATCGGGTTATTGGTGGTGCTGGCATGGATTTTCTCTTTGGTGGCGAAGATGCAGAAACCCAAACCGCGCGCGATACCTTAACAGGTGGGGCTGACAGCGATTACTTCCAACTACTTTACAGCGAATTTGTACCGGAGCCAGTTACTCCAGGTGAGCCGATTATCGCTCCTCCTGTGGGGGACTGGATCACTGATTTTGTCAATGGGACTGACTTCTTTGTGCTTGAGGTTCTTCAATTTGAGAATCTAGGGTTCCAGAATACCACTATTAATGGTGTGACAGGAACTCGCATTTACGTTCTGACTGACGGAGTTACCCCTGCTCTATCTGAACAACTTGCCTTTGTGGCTGGAGTCAACCGAGGTGCGTTTGATGCGTCTGATTTTCTGGAGTCTATCTAAAAAACGAGCGTGTATATCTAGCGCCAACTGGATACACACACTCTGATACTCAAATGCACTGAGCTAATTTCACATTCGTTCTGTTCATCTCCTACTGTCTCTGGCTAAAGGGACAGTAGGAACTTATGATTTAAACAAAACGAGCCTAGCCTTGATTGTGACATATTAAACAGGCGAAGATCAAAGAATGCGAATCCTAATTACAATTGCTGATTGCTTTAAAAATACAGTAAATCTCAATTCAAAATTTGAGCCTTGAATATTGGAAACTTTTTTATCTTTTTCGCCAGTAGCAATAGATAAACTTCTGCTCTGTTCCCCATGGCGTTTTGTGAGTTTCATCGGTGCTATCGACTAACTCAAAATCATTCTTAAACTGATCATGCAGGCTATCAAAACTATATCTGACAACCTCCAAACCACTGCAACGATCAGGGCCATCGAGAGCAAAAGTTGCTATAATCATGTGACCGCCTGGTTTAATGGACTGCTTGACAATATCCAGATAAAGCTGGCGATCTGAAAAGTCAGTCAGAAAGTGAAATACAGCGCGGTCATGCCAAATATCGTAAAATTGATCAGGTAAGTGAACTTGTCTGATGTCAGACTCTAACCAAGTCACGGAATCTGCACGAGAACCCAGTCGTTTTTTCGCAACCTCAACTGCTGCTGCCGAAATATCGAGAACTGTGACGGCACGAAAACCATCGGCAAGCAGGTCATCCACCAGAGTTGAAGTTCCACCCCCCACATCAATAATAGACCCGGCTTTATCTACTCCAGTACGCTTAATCAACTCAAGGGATAACTCCAAGTGTTCCCGAAACCAACTCACCTGAGTTGAGTGCTTTGTGGTGTAAACTTCTTGCCAATGTGCTTGGGTTTCCATTCTCTATTGATCGATTCACAAAGGTATTAATTTCTTCTCCTCCAGTATAACCACAGGGAACAGAATTAGGAACAGAAAAATTAATGTTATTTATCGAGATACCGGTTTAACCTGCTCTAACAATTGTTGTAATTCATCCCCTTCTATGACTTCTGTTTCTAACACTTTTTGAGAAATTTCTGTTAATAAGTCTCGGTTATAATTCAAAATTGCCAAGGCTTTTTGATGGGCATTATTCACAATATCCTTCACCTCATCATCAATGGCTTCGGCTGTTTTTTCACTCATGGGACGGCGCAAATTTGCCTCCGAATTGCCTAAAAAGTTATTAGTTTTAGCTCTTTCATAAGCTAAGGGCCCCAGGGCTTTACTCATGCCATAATTGAGTACCATTCTTTCAGCTAATTGCGTTGCCCGTTGCAGGTCATCGGAAGCGCCATTAGTCACATTTCCAAATACTAATTCCTCCGCCGCCCGTCCCCCTAATAGCATGGCAATTTGTTCGCGAAATTCGATTTCATCCATTAAAAAACGGTCTTCCGTTGGCATTCTTAAAGTATATCCTAACGCCGACATTCCCCGTGGCACAATGGAAATTTTAGTTACCTTTCCACCCCCGGGCATTAACGCCCCGACAATGGCATGACCGACTTCATGATAGGCGACAATTTTTTTCTCCTTTTCATTTAACACCCGACTGCGTTTTTCTAACCCGGCAACTACCCGTTCAATGGCTTCATAAAAGTCCTCTTGTTTAACTAATTTACGTTGATTTCTTGCCGCTAATAGGGCTGCTTCATTGACTAAATTCGCTAATTCTGCCCCGCCAAAACCCGGAGTTCTAGTCGCAACGGTATGTAAATCAACATGATCTTCTAATTTAACTTTTTTAGCATAAATTTCTAATACCGCTTTGCGTCCAGCTAAGTCAGGTCTATCGACTAATACTTGTCTATCAAAGCGTCCGGGGCGTAATAAGGCCGCGTCTAAAGATTCCGGGCGGTTAGTGGCTGCTAAGACAATTACTGTCGCATCTCCTACCCCAAACCCATCCATTTCAGTTAATAATTGATTTAGGGTTTGTTCTCGTTCGTCATTACTGCCACTTTGGAAACTTCCACTACTTCTGGACTTCCCAATGGCATCTAATTCATCAATAAAAATAATACAAGGGGCTTTCTTTTTCGCCTGTTCAAATAAATCGCGTACCCGGGCGGCTCCGGTTCCCACAAATAATTCTATAAATTCTGAACCGGATATACTAAAAAAGGGAACTCCCGCTTCTCCAGCCACGGCTTTTCCTAATAGGGTTTTTCCGGTTCCTGGGGGGCCGACTAATAACACGCCTTTGGGAATTTTTGCCCCAATTTCGGTAAACCTTTGGGGACTTTTCAGGAAATCAACAATTTCGGCTAATTCGGTTTTGGCTTCATCAACTCCCGCCACATCGGCAAAGGTAATATTATCGGTTTCACCTTTAACAAAAACTTTGGCTTTGCTTTTATTAATAGATAATGACCCTTGGGGATCTCGTTTCATGAAATATTGAAACGCTACTACTAAAATTAACGGCGGAATCACCCAATTTAACAGCAGATTCACCCAACTTTGTTTGGGAGGAGGAGAGGCTCCAAATGCAACCCCCTTGGCTTCTAAGCGTTTGGGAAGTTCTAAATCAATCACCGGGTTTGTGGATAAAATTGTTTCCGGTTGTTCATTTTCTGCTTTAATTTTAAACAGAATTTCATTTTCTCTAACTAATACTTCGGCGACTTTACCTGCTTCTATTTGTTGGATAAAAAAACTATAGGGAACTTTAGGAAAACGAGGGCGAGTCAGTTGAGGTAATAACCAATTTCCGATTAGAATTACCCCGGCTGAAATGAGCAAAATTTGGATGATTTTTTGAGAACGGGGTAATTTAGGTCTTTTTTTAATACTCATAAAATTTGGCTGGTGGTTTGCTCTCATTAACCTCGTTTCTAGGTTATACCTAGAAATGCTCCCAGGGTGGCAGAGCCACCATTCTCCAGATAGACAGAGGCTATGCCTCTGATGGTCATTCCCTGGTAGAACCAGGGAACCAGAGGAGAATAGATTAATTATGCGATCGCCGTGGCAACATTAGCCTGATATTTAACTTGATTTAACAACTGTTGCAGCTTGTCTCCTTCAATTACTTCTGTTTCTAAGATTTTTTGGGCAATTTGCTCCATTAAATCCTTATTTTGGTTGAGAATATCTAGGGCAATTTCATGGGCATTTTCCACCAATTGTTTCACCTCATCATCAATGGCTTTTGCGGTTTCATCACTGACAGAACGGCGGGGATTCATCATCATATTATCGCCGAGAAAGGTATTTTGTTGACCCTTTTCATAGGCCAAGGGCCCCAATACTTTACTCATCCCATAAGTGGTGACCATCCGTTCAGCTAAATCCGTCGCCCGTTGTAAATCATTAGCTGCCCCGGTGGTAATACTTCCAAATACCACTTCTTCGGCCGAACGTCCCCCTAATAAGGTGGCAATTTCGGCTTTAATTTCTTCTTCACTGAGTAAGAAACGGTCTTCAGTAGGCAGTTGTAAAGTATATCCTAACGCCGCCATTCCTCGGGGTACAATCGAGATTTTAGCGATTTTATTTTGACCGGAAACCGCCGCTCCTACAATGGCATGACCGACTTCATGATAGGCGACAATTTTCTTCTCTTTTTCGTTGAGAACTCGGGATTTTTTTTCTAACCCGGCAATCACCCGTTCAATGGCTTCGGCAAAGTCGGCTTGACTCACAGTTTCCCGTTTATTTCTCGCCGCTAATAAAGCCGCTTCATTGACTAAATTCGCTAAATCCGCGCCCGCAAAACCTGGGGTACGAGTGGCGATCGCTTTTAACTCCACATCGGGCCCTATCTTAACTTTTTTAGCATAGATTTCTAGGATCATTAAACGGCCGGATAAATCGGGACGATCGACTAAAACTTGGCGATCAAATCGACCGGGACGCAGTAACGCCGGGTCTAAGGTTTCCGGTCGGTTAGTCGCAGCTAAAACGATCACCGTGGCTTGTCCGGCGGCAAACCCATCCATCTCGGTTAATAACTGGTTTAGGGTTTGTTCTCGTTCATCATTTCCCCCATACATTCCGCCACTAGAACGGGATTTTCCAATGGCATCTAATTCGTCAATAAAGATGATACAAGGGGCTTTCTTTTTGGCTTGTTCAAATAAATCTCGTACCCGCGCCGCCCCGGCACCGACGAACAATTCCACGAATTCTGAACCCGAAATGCTAAAGAAGGGAACCCCCGCTTCTCCGGCTACGGCTTTGGCTAATAGGGTTTTTCCAGTTCCCGGGGGGCCGACTAATAAGACCCCTTTAGGAATGCGGGCTCCGATTTGTAAAAATCGTTCAGGAGTCTTTAAGAATTCCACCACTTCTTCTAGTTCGGTTTTGGCTTCTTCTACCCCGGCTACATCGGCAAAGGTGACTTTAGTGGCTTCATTTTCAACATAAACCTTGGCTTTACTCTTACTAATAGAAAGAGCTCCTTGGGGCCCGCCCAAACCGCCCCCGCGACTTTGCATAAATTGTCCGACGGCGACCCAAATTCCGACAAAAATTAAGGGGGGAATTACCCAACCGAGTAAACTAGAAAACCAAGTATTGCGAGGGGGCGGAGCCGCGGCAAATTCAACTCCCTTGGCTTCTAAACGTTTGGGTAAATCCATATCAAAAATTGGGGTAGTTGATAGGATTTGTCCGGCTTCTTCCTGTTCGCCTTTGACTAAATAGCGGATTTGATCCTGGCTGAGATAGACTTGGGAAACCTGCCCATCTTCGACTTGTTCAATGAATAAACTATAGGGAACTTGAGGAATTTGTGGCCCGAATAATCCGGGTAAAGTTAGGTTGGCAATTAAAAAGATAATTCCTAACCAAAATAAAATACTTCCGATGGGAAGATTACGAGGAAATTTAGGTTTGTCTTTTACACTCATTGTATTTAATTAAAGATTGACTATTAATCAGTTAAGGGAGCCTGAGAACCGGATGACAGTTTGAGTCTGAGTCCTGGTGTATTCTGGAATCTGGCGATGATGTGATCATCTGAATCAAGCCCTGCAACTCTCGTATTTTAACTATAATATCTACCATAGCGTGATTTCCCCCTGGGTAGGGCGAGGATAAGCAGATCAAAGGATCGTTTTTTGGCACTTGACAAAAGTGAGCGCAGGATCATCTGTCCAGAAATATTGTTGGTAGAATTACTGTTGTCAGAATAAAATAATTCTTTAGTTTATATTAAAAATTAATTCTTTTTCTTGACTTGTATTTAATTTTGTATCAAATTAGAAGATAGGATAATGGCTATACAGAGGAAAGTAAAATGCCGACGATTAATTCAACCTGGGATGACTTAATTCTCCAATGTGACGGGCGATATTTGACCAATGCCGAACTCAAGCCCATGCATCAGTATGTTCAGACCTTGAATGCTCGTACCAAAACCTATGAAGTCCTGCGGGTAAAATCCGCCGGTTTGATCAAACAAACTTTGAAGAAATTCATGATGTCCCATCCCGAAATTATGCAAAAGCATTCAAAACGCTGTGTGTATGATATGTCGATGACCATGTGTTTGATGTCCGTGGCTTTGTTACGGGATGACCCCCACTTTTTTAAGGAATCTTTAATGTTGTGGTTAGCTAATATTTTGGCTGCCCATGAAAAAAATACCCAATGTCTGCAAGCCTATACTTATCTGAAAGAAACCTTACAAGAACAATTACCCAGTGTGTGTAATCAATTATTAAAGCCCTATATGGACATTGTTTTAGAAGTTTTAGATACGCCGCCTAAACTCCTCGCCAATGTTCAAAGAAGTGGTGTTTAATCCGAATTTTTGTTTGCGCTATCAGGGTGTTATTTAATTTCAAGCTACGGCTCATTTTATTGTAGATTCCTCCAAATTCACTTGGAATACTGATGCACACAGGAGTTTAATTTATGTCCCTAACTCAACCAGTTACCACTCGTCATGACGCTTCCCCAGAGGAACGAGAGTTTGTTTTAAAACAGATTTATCAACAGGTGATAGAACGTCAACTCTATGAGTTTGAAAGAAAACAACTAACGGATTTAGAGAAGGATTTTATCAAGGGAAAAATTGGAATTCGCCATTTTTTAAAAAGCCTGGCGGTTCGTTCCGTTTATTTAGAGCATTTTTATGAAAATAGCTCTAATATGAAATTCATTGAAAATGCCTGTAAACATTTTTTAGGACGGGCGCCGAGAAATAATGAAGAAATTCAAAAATGGGATGATATTTTAGTTCGCCGCGGTGTGGGAGCTTTTGTTTCCGAGTTAGTAGATTCGGAAGAATACCGCAAATCCTTTGGTTATTTTACCATTCCCTATTGGCATGAACACCGTTATGAATCCGCAGGTGAATATATCGAAAATGAACGTTTAGGTCATGAACACGCCGGACAAAGGGGCTGGGCAATTCCTAACCATTATCAACATGAATTACACATTGATTGTGATGGGGGAACCTGTGTTAGGGAGGAAGATAAATTAGCCGTTAAACCAGTACAAACTGCCCCGGAAGTATTAGAATTAAATCCAGATACTAAGATTACACCTAAGCATATTCAACGGTTATCTTTCTACGTGAAAGAAATTGCAGATATTCTTTCATTTTATCCTCAACCGGTGAGTCAACAAGAAATTGAAAGTGATCTTCAGCAAAAAGTGTTGGAGTACGTCAGTGCCACTAATGCCAGTTTACTGTTTAAAAATTAAAACCAGGGTGGGTAACGCCCACCTTTGGTTTTTAAATCAAAATATACTGATCTATTAAGAATTGATTTAAGTTTAATATCATGAAAATAAAGAAATATCTCCATGCCGCAATTTTGGTTTCTGATTTAGAACAGTCAGAAAAATTTTATGGTGAAATTTTAGGCTTAGAAAAAGTCGAACGTCCGTTAAATTTTCCGGGGATTTGGTATCAAATCGGTGAGTTTCAAATTCATTTAATTCAAGCTGAAACTCTAATTCATGATCAAGTTAATCATCACAAATGGGGCAGAAATCGACATTTGGCTTTTTGTGTCGATCATTTAGAATCTGCAAAACAACAGCTAATCCGTCATAATTGTTCAATTCAAATGAGTGCTTCCGGTCGGTTTGCGTTATTTACAAAAGATCCTGATGGGAATATTATAGAATTAAATGAAGCATGAAAATTATTGCCTATTCTTATAGTGATCCTCTATTTGAACAACCACCTGATCGGATGATTTGGGGATGGGAAGTGGATCGGGTTTATCAGGATTTAGGGGGAAGACAGGAACTCGAAGACTTGTTAAAAGATTGTGATTTGGAAGCACCGGATTATTTATTAATTCGACGGTTAGAGGAGTTAGGAAATTCGGTTTTAGAAGTTAGCGATCGCTTACAAAAATTAGAATCTTTCCAAATTAATATTATTGCCATTGAGTCCGATTTTAACACCTCTGTGGGTGAAATTAATCGATCGGATTTAATCCAATTATTTCTTGAAATTCAAACTCGCCAACGTAGTCGCCGGATTCTCACCGGACACGCTAAAAATAGAATTAAAGCCCTACCTCCCCCCGGAAAAGCACCCTATGGATATCGACGGGGAAAAGACCGTTATATTTTAGATCGGAGCGTTTCACCGATTGTTAAAGAGTTTTTTGATCGGTTTTTAATTTATGGATCTTTGCGGGGTGCGGTGCGCTATTTAGAAAAACGTTATGGGAAAAAAATATCAGTAACTACCGGAAGAAGATGGTTAACTAATCCGGTTTATCGAGGAGATTTAGAATATAAAAATGGCGAAATTATTTCTAATACCCATCCTCCGATTATTTCCCGGGATGAAGCCGCCCAGGTGGATCGATTATTACGGAGAAATCAACGCCTTTCTCCTCGCACAGCCAGTGCACCACGTTCCTTAGCGGGGTTAGTAATTTGTCGAGAATGTCAATCTTTAATGACGGTTTCCCGGGTTACGACCTATCGGAAAGACCGAGAATATTTATATTTACGTCCGATCAATTGTCCCAAAAATCCTAAGTGTAAAGCCCTATCTTATCAAAGGGGATTAGAGTTAACAATTGAGCGCATTTGTCAAGATTTACCTCAAGCGGTTTCCGGTTTAAATTTACCGGATTTACAAATAGTTAAACAGGGTATTATTCAGGGAATTAATCAAAAACAAGAGATTTTATTACAAGTTAACGATTTATTAACTTCTGGAGTATTAGATTTAGAAACAGCAGAATTAAGACGTTATAAACTGCGGATAGAGATTTCTCAGTTACAAGGAAAGTTAGCGGAACTTCCTCCAGTTAATTTAAAAGAAACCGCACAGGCGGTTTGTATTTCGCAGTTTTGGTGGGATTTATCAGAAACTGAACGTAGGTTTTATTTTAGAGAATTTATTAAAACAATTGAAATTATGAGAGATGGAGATAATTGGGAGTTAAAGGTGGTCTTTATTTTTTAATTCAACTCTCACACAATATTGATTTCGACCTTTTTGTTTGGCTTCATAAAGGGCTTGATCAGCAATTTTTAATAACTGTTCCGGGGAGGTATCCGGTTGGGGAATTTGATAGGAAATCCCAATGCTGACGGTAACAATAGAATTAACCGTTGAATAGTTATGATCAATTTTTAGCTGTTGTACTTCCTCATGGATAGTTTGAGCCACTTTCAGTGCCCTTTCTAAATCCGTATTCGGTAAAATCACCGCGAATTCTTCCCCACCATAACGGGCCACTAAATCCTGAGTATTACTAACTGATCGATCTAAAGCTTGGGCGACTAATTTTAGACAAATATCTCCGGCCGGATGTCCGTAATTATCATTATAATTTTTAAAACAATCTAAATCACATAAAAGTAAAGAAAGGGGTTTTTGTTCCTGCATCATTTGTTTCCAGGTGTCGGCAAAATATTCATCAAAATGACGACGATTAGCCAGGGTAGTTAAACTATCATAGGACGCTAAATTTTGTAATTGACGATTCACGGTTTGTAAACTTTCTTCTGCCTGTTGACGAATTCTAACTTCTTCTTGTAATTGACTATTTTGTTGTAACAGTTGTTGATTTTGTTCAATAAGTTTCTTTTTTAAATCACAAATAGTTAACTGATTTTTGACCCGAGCTAGGACTTCATCCACTTTAAATGGTTTAGTAATATAATCTATTCCTCCAGCAGAAAACGCTTGAACAATATCTTCAACTTGATTCAGTGCACTAATAAAAATGATCGGAATATCATTAGTTTCTAAATTTGATTTTAGCTGACGACATAACTCGTATCCATTCACACCCGGCATCCGAATATCTAATAGAATTAAATCCGGTTTTATACTCTCAATTGCTATGAGTGCCATTTGGGCATTTAAGGATTTGCGAACATGATATCCCTGTTGACTTAATAAAGCTGATAAAACTCGAATATTATCCGGTTCATCATCAACAATCAGCAAATTATGATGAGAACCAATACTATCTTGATTCATGGTTCACCACTGGGGAGTTGAGGACAAAAACTTAATCAATTCTTCTCCAGGTAGGGGTTTGGCAAATAAATATCCCTGACCTAATCCACAATTTAATTCTCGGAGTATTTCTAATTGTTCGGGGAGTTCAATTCCTTCAGCAACGACATTCATATTCATGGTTTTAGCTAAACTAATAATCACAGGAATTAAGCCAATATTTTCCGATTCTAGGTTCAGTCTTTGCACAAAGGATTTATCGATTTTCAGGGTATCTACGGGAAAAGAATGCAGATAACTTAGAGAAGAATATCCCGTCCCAAAATCATCAATACTGATGAGAATATGGCGTTTTCTCAGTTCTTTGAGAATAGTAGCAACGTTCTGATGATTGTCCATAATTGCACTTTCGGTAATTTCTAGTTTTAAACAGTCGGGATTGAGTTGACTATCTACTAAAACTTGATCAATTTGTTCTAATAAATTCGGTTGAGCAAACTGTTTTACCGATAAATTGACACTCACAAATAAACGAGGATCAATTAAATTTTGTTTTTGCCAAGCCCGCAGTTGATGACAAGATTCGGATAAAACCCAATAGCCAATGGCTGTAATTAAACCCGTTTCTTCAGCAATCGGAATAAATAGATTAGGTGGTACTAATCCTCGTTGAGGATGGCGCCATCTAACTAAGGCTTCAAACCCCGAAATTTTGCCCGTATTTAAACAGACAATGGGTTGATAATGAACCACTAACTCCTGTTGTTCAATCCCCCGACGTAAATCCGTTTCTAACTGTAATCGCTCTAAAGCGGCGGTGTGCATCACCGGATCAAACAGATGATATTGTCCTTTTCCTAGGGCTTTGGCTCGATACATTGCCGTATCTGCATCTCTGAGTAGATGTTCCGGTTCGTCATAGTCACAATTGCCGATGACAATGCCAATACTCGCGTTAATAAAAATCTCGTGTCGTTCTAAGTTAAATGGTTGAGAAAAACACTGTAAAATCTGATCCGATAGTGTGATTACCGCATTAAAATCAGGAATTTCTGTTAATAAAATGGCAAATTCATCCCCCCCCAAACGGGCTAATGTATTTTGAGGTTTAACATAACAGCTAAGACGGTGGGCAATTAAAACTAAGAGTTCATCCCCGACTAAATGACCCAAGGAATCATTCACCACTTTAAAGCGATCGCAATCTAAAAATAACACCGCAAACTGATAACCCGAATTAGCTTTAGCTAAATGAATAGATCGGTGTAAATCCGTCATCAATAAGGCCCGATTGGGTAAGCCGGTCAAGGAGTCATGCAGTGCCATTGCTAATAGTTTAGTATTGGCTGCCTCTAGTTCCTGAGTGCGTTGTTTTACCCGAACTTCTAGTTCCTCATTCAAGACCCGGATTTCTAATTCTGCGGCTCGTAAAGCTAATTGATTTTGAACTCGGATTAAGACTTCTTCAAATTGAAAGGGTTTAGTAATATAGTCCACCCCTCCGACTTGAAAACCTTTGACTTTATCGAGAACATCATCTAAAGCACTCAAAAAAATAATCGGAATTTCTGCGGTTTTGGCATCGGCTTTTAAGTGTTGGCAAACCTCGTAACCATCCATTTCCGGCATCATAATATCTAGGAGAATTAAGTCGGGAGCAACGGTTTGAGCCGCCATTAAAGCCATGGGCCCACTCAAGGCTTTACGAACATTGTATCCCTGACGGGTCAGCATTCGGGACAGTAAATGTAGGTTATCTGGGGTATCATCAACAATGAGAATATCTTCAGTTTTTGTGGGATTAAGGTTGTAATCATTCATTTGGGAATCAGATAAGAGAGGGCATGGATTAAGGTATCGCTAAATCATTACAGATTGGGATGAAGACCCCTGTTGATTTTTCTTGTGGCTATGGGGTGAAGTTTCTCGGTTAGTTATGGTATTTGAGAAAACTGAACAGTCTCAATTCTATTTGTTGTCGAGGTTTTAAACTGGGTTACTTTGATCCTCGAAATAATCCACATCCCAAAGCTCATTTTTTCTAATAATCCTTCGTATCAAATATAATTTATAATCATAACATTTTTTTGCTACTTGACTCAAGCCCTTTGAGGTGCGTTCAGATTAACATTTGTGTAAGGATTGATAAAAATAATATTAACTAGGAATAGCTCCTTCTGGGAGATCTTTTTTCTGCTCTTGCTTTTGAATATTAGGTAGTTTGAAAAGGACACCCACTAAAAACCAATAATATACCGCCACCGGATCGGTATCCAGAGGATACCAGTAGGGGTTATAGCTAATTAAAACAATAAAAATCCAGAAGATAATTCCATAGCCCCACAGACTATGATCCTGTAATTGATGATAGGATTTAAACCCAAAAATCGTAATATTAGTTACTAAGAACAGGAAAGCAGCTACTCCAAATGGCCCAATTTCATAAAATAATTTAGGATAATAGGCTTCAATTAATCGAGTTTTTCCTAGGGCTCGGGCTGAAGTTGTGGCTTGCCCTAAACCATTGCCTAAAAAGCCTCGATGGGCTGCCAAACTAAAGTTAGTTTGCTTGGTTAAAAATACCGCCGGAGGATCGGCATTCCAGCGTCCAATAAAGTTATCAACTCGCTCGGTCATGACTTCAGGTGCGATCATCCAGGTTCCCACCACAAAAACAACCATTCCCAAAACAATCACTACAAGCCGCTTAATTCGGGAAATGTGACTGGTGGCAACTAGCAGTAAAATCACAATGGAGGGAGAGGCTAAAAGGGCCGTTCTTTGACCGGAAACAATGGCATTGAGTATGACTAAAGCCAAGGTGACCAAACCCATTAAACGCCAGCGTAATTTAGGATCGCTAAAGGCCGTAGCAAAACAGAAAAACGTACTGGAAACTAAAAACCAGGCCCAATGCCAGGGGGCCACAAAGGTTCCTGGTAAACGAATAAAATTTTCTGCGGGGAAATAACCTAAAGCCCCTCCTACCAAACATTTTCGCTGTATATTTGCCCTTAATAATAAATGTTCTGGTAAACCCGTATTGTCAGGACAATATCCGGTAACAACTAATCCAAATTGAATTAATCCTAAGATGCAGCAAATTAAGATCAAAATTACTTGTAACCGAGTAAAAAATTCCAGATCTTGACGATGGCGAATCAAATAATAACCACAGGTGATTAGGGGAATATATCCCATTAAAACTTTTAAGCCAAAGATTCCTATGGCAAAGGGTTGATTATCGGGGGTGGCGTGTTTTTGTAGCACACCATTAACGGCAATTAAGGTGATGATCGCAATTATAAATAAAATTAATAGGGGAATTTTAAGTTGGGGGGGATTAATTAGGGGTAACTTTTTTTTTCTTAATTCCATCACCAAACCAATTAAGGCGGGAATATATAGCCCATCTTTGGCTAAATGAAACAGGAAATGATCGTTACCCACCCAATAGGAAATTGTCCCCGCAAAGGGTAAATAAATTAAAAAAGCCCATAGTCCTGGGCGGGGATAGCGCCAACAGAGCGCCATAATTATCAGCGCCAATGTGATTAGGGTAATGGTAATTACACTCAACCCATTGGCAAATAGTAGCAGTCCGACTAACAATCCTACAGCACTAATGATGCCCAAAAACCGCAGAAAATCTGAGCTCGCGGGGGGGAGAGTCTCACTTTCCATCATAGGATCGATTTCGTTAAATTCAGGTTGATCCTGACCCTGAAGTGATGATTTTGGGGGAGGGCTGGGGACGTTAGACATTAGGATCTAATAGTTATTTCCAATGTTGAGAAATTTTGACTTCCCAAAGTTCCTGTACTCGCTGTTGCTCAGGAGAGGAAAGTTGTTCAAAGGCCTGCATAATCTCCAAATGGGTATGATTAATAATCAAAGCCGTGAGTTCGCCCACTGTTTCAGCTTGCGATAAAGCTGATTGCAAGAGTTGAACTTCCAGGGTGTGCAGATTCAGGTTTTTTTCTAAAGGTAAAAGTGTTGTTGCCATCGGATTTAAAACCAAGCATTATAGAACATGGAAACCAGGGGTTATTTTGGGGCTGAAATTAGCGATAGAATCACTCCAACTATAGCACCACCCAATAGGGTAAAACTAACTAAAGAACTGATCGCAAATCCTAAAGTTCGTTTTTCGGCGGCTTGGTAATATCCCCAAGCAAATAAAATTCGTCCGACGATCCAAACCCCTCCTAAACCTCCAGCCCAAATCGGGTTGATCCATTCAGAAAACAGCCACAGGCCCGGAAGAAATAAAACTAATTGTTCTAGGGTATTTTGTTGGACTCGTACCACGCGCTCAAAATTCTCGTCTCCAGTCATTTCAGGAGGCATAATTTTGTATTTGATTCGGGCACGTCCAACATTAATTGTGACAACCAAATACAGTAGTAACGCACCAATTGTGACTAAACTGGGCCAAATTGACATAGACACCTATTTTTTTGATTCACTACATTAACCTTTCCTATCCTACACCCGACTCTGAACCTAGGGGGTGAGAGAGAGGTCACACAAGTTTGTGATCAAAAATTTAGCCTCCACCTCTCAATTCCCCTAACCGCGCAGACTTTGATACTGTGGTTTTTGCCACCTGCCCATGGCTTATTTGTGATCTGGGTCACTAATAATTTGTGATTTCAGTCATATTTGATCTGACCTGTTCGTCACATTAAAGGTTTTGAACTATCACAGGTTTATCCAAGCTCTATCACTGCTAGTCGAACCCAAACATTAGATACTTCAGTCAGTTCGATGTCATTAATTAGGTCAAAATGCTGAACTTAAATTTCCCTGGTTGCATACCCATCATGAATCATCGTCTGTTAAAACCCTATATTATCATTGTGATCGAGGAAACTAACTTATTCAATTTTAGATCATTTGTGAACCTATTGAAGCAACTTAACTTAAATTTTGTGATTTCTCCCGATCCAGAAAGTGCTATTTTTCATGCTGAATATAGTAATCCTGATCTGATTCTGATTCCCTTTGATGCCAATAATACTAATCCTCAAGAAACGCATCAAAAATTAAAACAAGCAAAAATTACTCAAAATGTTCCTTTACTTTGGATGAATCATTATTCCGCTATTAACAACCCTAACCTCCCGTCTTCCGCAACAACCATGAATACTTTAAATCCATTAATCAATTCAAGTAATTTAGAGGATAAACCATTGCCAGATACTACTATTAATACGCTAAAAAAACAACTTCAAGTTCAACAGGAATTACTGATCAAATTACAAGCTGAAAATCAACAACTTAAGCGTTTAGCCTCCCTGGATGATCTGACTCAAGTAGCAAACCGCCGTCAGTTTTATACCTATTTACAAGAACAATGGCAATCCTGTGAAGGGGACTATCTTTCCATGATTTTATGTGATGTGGATTTTTTTAAGTTTTATAATGATACCTATGGTCATTTAGCCGGGGATTATTGCTTACAAAGAATTGCCAATGCTATTGAAACTGCCGTTAAAAGAGTTAGAAAAACTGAAACCTATTTAGTGGCTCGTTATGGTGGCGAGGAATTTGCTATTATTTTACCTAGAGTTGATATAGAAAGTGCTGAAAAAATTGCTCAGGAAATCCAAACCCAAATCCGTTCCCTGCAAATTCACCATGATTCATCTCCGATTAGTTCTTTTATTACTAATAGTTCCGGTGTTGCCTGTGCTATCCCTGGAGGTCAAGACTATTTACAAGAGTTAATTAGCGCCGCAGATAAAGCCATGTACAAGGCAAAATTTCAAGGGCGTGACCAAGTTCAGGTTGCATCAAAAACAATTAAATAAAGGGGTAATGGTTAATGGGTAATACAGACGCGCCATGGCACGTCTCTACCGATTACTATTTATATTTTTAATTAAATTCCCCAAAATTTTCATCGCTTGATCTAGTTGATCTGACCAAGGTAAACCACAGTTTAAGCGAAAACAGTTTTGATAGGCTCCCGATGCCGAAAACATCGACCCTGGAGCAATACTAATTTGATGTTGATAGGCCTGTTCATATAATTCTAAAGCATCAAAATGAGCGGGCAATTCTACCCACAATACATGACCCCCAGAAGGACGAGAAACTTTAGTTTCTGAGGGGAAATAATCACAAATTGCCTGGGTCATGCGCATCACCTGTTCATAATAAGCTCGCCTTAATTGGCGCAAATGTCGTTCATAGCCCCCATTAGATAAAAAAGCCGCGATCGCTAACTGATTGACAGTAGCCGTGGAAATATTAGTAAATAGTTTTAATTGTTCGACTTGAGTTTGATATTGTCCCGCTACTAACCAACCGACCCGTAATCCTGGGGATAGGGTTTTACTACAGGAAGCACAATATAAAACTAATCCTTTTTGATCGAAAGCTTTAATTGCTTTGGGGCGATTTCCTTGAAAACATAAATCCCCATAAACATCATCTTCTACTAGGGGAATATTATATTTTTCTAGGACAGTAACTAATTGTTTTTTATGTAAATCACTCATACAAGTGCCTAAAGGATTACTAAAATTAGACACTAAGGCACAAGCGGCAATTGAGCCTTTTTTTAGGGCGGTTTCTAAGGTGTCTAAACAGAGTCCTTCCCGGGGATGGGTGGGTAATTCTAAGGCGCGTAAATTCAGTGAGGCGATGACTTCTAATAATCCATAATAGGAGGGGGATTCAATGGCGACGGTATCCCCAGGTTTGGTGATCGCTCGTAAGGATAAATACAGGGCTTCGGTGGTGCCGTTGGTAATCAAAATCTGATCCGGTGTGATCGAACATCCGGCTTCCATTAACCGCCGGGCCACTTCATGCCGCAGGGGTTCACAACCGGGTAGGACGTCATAGGAATGGCAGCGCTCCGGGTCATTTCTCAAGGTTTGTCCGATCAAACGGTTTAGGGTAGCCAGGGGAAGTAAGGACGGATCAGCCACAGCCGCCCCCAGTTTAATCATATTCGGTTCCCGCAGGGTGCGATTAATCCGCACAGCGAGGGAGGTATCCACCTTTAGGGCTTGGTGGGGCGGGGCTGAGGGGTTGGGTTCCTCTCGATGGGATAGCACACCTGGACGGACAAAATAACCGGACTGGGGACGCACGGCAATTAATCCCCGGTCTTCTAGTAAACGATAGGCTTCTAAGACCGTAGAAATGCTCACGTTCATCTGTTGGTGCATTTTTCGTACGGAGGGAATGCGATCGCCCGTTTGTAAAGTGCCTTCAATAATTAAGCCTTCTATTCTATGGGCTACCTGCTCATACAGGTTTGTACCATTTTCCGTTTCCAGGGGTCTAACTTTCATGGGCTTGGTCGGGGGGTAACAGTTGAGGGTTCATCCTAGCATAACAGTTTAGATCAATAAAACTGTTATGGTTACAATTTAGTATAACTGCATCTGTACGGGTGAGATAAAAACCGCAACAATACAAGTAGAACAATATCAGTTTTCCCCAGTAAAAATTAAGCCAAAATTGAAGGGGACAAAATCAGGTTTTTTCGGTGAAGTGTACTGAAACCAAACACCCCAGTTTGTCATCGGTGTTTGTTTGATTTTGGGATAACTCACCATCCATTTTTAGTGAGGTGACTCGGATGAAAATGACCAGAAGTTCATCATTAGCAACGCTACACACGTCGTTGACCGTATTGCCTAGTTATCAGGATAAAGGGTTGAGTCTTGGGCAAAATATTCTTCATCGTCTCCAAAGTATTACAGCAATATTTGTGAACGCCTTAGCTTCCCAAACTGAACCTAAAATCTGGCAAAAAAAAGATGCTGAGGGAAATATAATCTGGCAGACTTATGATCCGGTTACGGGTGATCAAGCTCGCTTTGATACGGAGCAGGAAGTTAGAATTTGGTTAGAAAAACGTTATAATTCATAAGAAAATAAAATTACCTAAATCCTCCTTAAAAGGGGGATTTTTGGTATGATCATTATTTCCCATTCCCTATTCCCTATTCCCCATTCCCTATTCCCTATTCCCTATTCCCTATTCCCTATTCCCTATTCCCTATTCCCTATTCCCTATTCCCTATTCCCTGTTCCCTGTTCCCTGTTCCCTTTTCATCAAATAGAATTGCCATAGCTATAATTATTCTTGAAACCATTCTTCTACTTCTTCCCATCCTTGACCTTTTCTAATAATAATAGGTTGATCAGTTGTTAGATCAATAATGGTTGAAACATGATATCCTGGGTCTGAGGTATCATCCACAATAATATCAACTAATTTGCCTAAACTATCATATAATCTGGCTTTATCAACTTCATGTTCTATGGGTAAAGCAATCGGGGCTTGACCTTCTTCTTCTGTGGTAATATGGGCAGAAGTTGAAATAATCGGATTGCCTAAAGTTTTAAGAATGGACAAACAACCTTGATGATTCGGGACACGAATACCGGTGGTTTTTCGTTTGGGAGACATGACTAATTTAGGAACTAATTTAGTTGCAGGTAATAAAAAAGTGTATGTCCCGGGAATTAACCGCTTAATTAAACGGTAGGCAGAGTCACCGACAATGGCATAATCGGTAATATTAGATAGGGAAGAACACAGGAAAGTTAGGGGTTTATCATTAGACAGTTGTTTGATGCGTCGGACTCGTTCAATGGCTGACTTCACGGTTAAATCACAACCAATGGCATAGACCGTATCGGTCGGATACAGCATCACCGCCCCATCCTTGAGGTCATTTTTGATTTTTTCGAGAATGCGTTCTTGAGGGTTTTGGGGATGAATTTCGTATAGAATTGCCATGGTAATAGATTGTATTTTAGAAAACAAATTTTATTTTAAGATTAGCAGACTCACGACAAACTATGGCTAAGATTGCTTATTTTCAATGTCCGACAGGAATTTCCGGCGATATGTGTCTGGGGGCATTAGTTCATGCGGGTGTTCCTCTGGATTATTTAAAAGAAAAGTTGCAGTTACTGGGAATTAGTGCAGAATATGATTTAAAAGCCGAACCTGTGCGTCGCCAAGGGCAGTTAGCCACAAAAGTTTCTGTTAATTTAACTCAACAAAACTCCGATGTTCATGATCATAAACATGAACATGAACATGAACATCATTCTAGTGCTACCCGGCATTTATCACAAATTGAAGCGATTATTATACAAGCTAAATTGCCTCAACAGGTGGAAATTTGGAGTTTAGCTATTTTTCGCAAGTTAGCCCAAGCAGAAGCAGATGTTCATGGTATTCCCGTTGAAGAAGTGCATTTTCATGAAGTCGGAGCCACGGATGCAATTGTGGATATTGTCGGGACTTGTTTAGGTTTAGATTGGTTAAATATTGAACAATTTTATTGTTCGACATTACCCACGGGCGGGGGAACCGTTTGGGCGGCTCATGGTCAATTACCTGTGCCGGCTCCGGCGGTTTTAAAGTTATTTGAAATGGGAAAAGTTCCGATTTTTAGTAATGGAATTGAACGGGAATTAGTGACACCAACGGGAGCAGCAATTGCGGTAACTTTAGCTCAAAGTTTTGGAGAACCTCCGGCTTTATCGATTCAAACTATTGGATTAGGTGCAGGGTCTAGGGATTTACCGATTCCTAATATTTTAAGACTATGGGTGGGCGAACAACATCAATCTTTAGATTCTGATATTTTTTCAACAGTTAATACAGAAATTCAAACGATTGCCGAAACTATTTCTGTACTCCAAACTCAAATTGATGATTTAAGCCCTCAAGTGATTGCCTATACTTTTGAATTGTTATTTCAAGCGGGGGCTATTGATGTTTTTAGCCAACCTATTACCATGAAAAAATCCCGTTTAGGAGTATTATTAACGGTTATTTGTCACCCTGAACACCGTCAAGTTTGTGAAGCTATATTATTTCGAGAAACCACAACGTTAGGCATTCGTCATACCCTACAAAATCGTAGTATTTTGAAACGGGATATTCAAACAGTTGAAACTCAATATGGTGCAGTTAGAGTTAAAGTTGGTTTTTCGGGGAAAAAAATCACCAATGTTCAACCGGAATATGAAGACTGTGCCAAACTTGCTAAAGAGTATAAAGTAAGTTGGTTAGAAGTCCATCGATTAGCATTACAAAGTTGGTATGGTTTGCCTTAAAAATGGGTAATGGGCTTTTTCAGTTATCAGTGATCAGTGATCAGTTATCAGTTATGTTACTGTAACCTAGTCAAAACTTACTGTTCCCTGTTCCCTATTACACCATATTTTTTTCGTTTGGCATAGGGAACTTCCACCAAATAATAAGTAACAGCCGATAAAATAATGGATAAAACCAACACCACAGAAAGTTTATGAAAAAACGTGGTTAAGGGGTCAGTAACTTGAACAATGGGGGCTATATTTTGAATGATATGGTAATGCCATAAATAAATTCCATAGGATAATACCCCCATAATTTCTAACACTCTTACTGGATTTTCCAGACAGGTTTCAAAGGATAATTTTTTATTTTTAATCTCATTATTATACTCACCATTGCGTTCAAAAGCATAGATAAAAAATGTTGTACAAATGCCAGTAATTACGGGCATAACATAATAACTAAAGGGGGTAATAAATAGACTTCTCTGCATTAATGTGGCTGGACGAGTCGGAGCATTCCATAATTCTTGATGGTAGCCATGATAGGCTGAAAGTAGGTATAAACCGACCATGATAAAAATAGCAATAGCTTTTAAAGAGATGAAGTTTTTAAACTGTTTTTTCAGGGGAAGGAAAATTGAATTCTGCATATTTTTCCGGGGTTTACACTGAAACCAAGCATTCAGTAAAAAACCGGATAGAAATACATCTAAACTGAGAATAAGAGAGGTATGATGGGGGAAGAATAGTAGGGCAAAACCTCGACAGATTGATGTAATCCCAATCATTACTAGGGCGGTGATTAAAATTTTAGTCCGACTGACTAGAAGCGGTCTAAATGCGGTATATAAAAACGGCACAATCAGATAAAATTGGACTTCCGTTGATAATGACCAAATCACCGGATTAAAGTTAAAATCGGGATGATTGGGGGATAAAGGCAAAGGGAAGGTATAGGTAAAAGTTAGAATTCTGAATAATTCAAACCATTTTTCTGCTTTTAAAATTTCAGGATAAACGAAAATAGCAGTGATTAATACGGAAAAGTAATAGAGAGGACAAATCCTTAAAACTCGATTCATAAAAAACGCTTTATATCCCGATACCGTGGGTAAATAGCGATAGGTATAAAAGGCTTTTCCCATTAAATATCCTGAAAGGGCAAAAAATATCCAGACGGCAACAATCCCATCTCCTAATAGTAACCAAGAAAAATCATAGGGGGGATAAATAATTAATTCCCGTGAAATACTACAATGGAATAATACAACGACTAAACAGGCAATTCCTCGCAGGCTTAATAAAGCATCAACGGAGTTGGAAACAGCAGGTGATGATTCTGAGGACGAAGGATTCATAAAATTTTTAATTCGGGATTATCCCAAAAATTACCAAACTGATGTGAAATTGTATCATAAAAATTAACTCCCCTAATCATAAAATAATATTAAGAAATTAGGCTTAACCTATAGCACTATTTATAATAGAGTTAAGATTGGAGATCAAAAAACCATGAATTATGTCTTTGGCTCTTTCTTTCTTGTACTGGCTTATTTAACCATTAGTGGGTTTAAATTAGATCGGGAATATCAACGGGGAGTTATTTTTAGATTAGGACGAATTCAAGCGATTAAAGGGCCGGGTTTATATTGGATTATTCCCGCCATTGATCAAAAAGTTCAAGTGGATGTTAGAACCAAAACCGTTGATATTGAACCGCAAGAAACCATCACATCTGATAGTGTAACCATTCGAGTAAATGCCGTTCTTTATTACCGTTTAGTTGATCCGACTAAGGCAATTGTTAAGGTAGAAAGTTATCAAAAAGCAGTGTATCAAGCTGCCTTAACAACCCTGCGAAATGTAATTGGTCAGAATATTTTGGATGATGTTTTACAAAATCGAGATAAAATTAATCAGAAAATTCAAGAACTTGTAGATGAGATGACAGAACCTTGGGGAATTGTCATTGAAGCCGTGGAAATGAAAGATGTGGAAATTCCCACCTCCATGCAACGAGCTATGGCAAAAGTAGCGGAAGCCGTGCGAGAAAAACGTTCCCGTTTAATTAAAGCAGAAGCGGAACAGGAAGCCTCAATTAAGTTAGCAGAAGCCTCTCAATTAATTATGGCAAATCCTGCCGCCCTGGAGTTAAGACGGTTACAAATGCTCTCGGAAATTGGGGTAGAAAATAATACAACAACGATTGTTGTGCTTCCCTCGGATTTATTGCCATTTGTTCAAAATTTGAGTGTTCCACCTACACAAAAACCCCCACTTCCTCCGAAAGTCTAATTCTAAGTATAACCCTCAAGAAAGTTTGGAGATCTAACCACTAACGTTATTTGAGGGTTAATTATAGTCAATATTAATATGCAAAGTCACCCTTTTAAGATTAAGCTAGAAGTTTAGATGTTGTTTCTTTCCTATCTGTTATGGACTTCTCATTCTCAACCGCAGAATTGCTAAATTTTGCTAAATGGATCGGAATTGCTACTTTAGTTCTGGCTATCATTACCGTATTCTCATTTATTTTTAAATGGGGTATTCGGTTTAGGTTAGTTGGAATTACAGCCTTTACAGGAGTTTTAACCGGTGGAGTTTTTGGTCTAAGTTTGGGTTTATTTCATCATGTTCAAGTTCCCGGGGCGGCGCGCTATAGTCGGGTATTTGATGATGGCAGTAGACAGATTGTAATTGCGGTTGCCCCCGAGATTACCAAAACTGAATTAGACGCCACCTTACGTCAAGCTGCCTCGGATTTATATTCCTCTGGACGGGGAGGAAAATTTCAAGCACCGCTCTTAATTCGCGTCAGAACCCTGGTTCACCCCGATAAAAACCTGTCTCAACCTCTCTATTTAGGTCAAGTTAAACGTTCTGTATCTGAACCAGAAAACGAAAACTTAGATATTCAGATCTTCGAGAAAAATCTAGCCCGTTTAAAACAATTTCAATCTTAACTTTCTGGTTTCTTAACAATTAAATGGGTGGGTTGATATTCGAGAATAAAGGTTGTCATTATCTCTCGTTCTTCTATTGTCGGTGTGGCTAAACATCCCGATGTTCCCGTTTCAGAAACATATAACAAAGCCGAGGGATCATAATGTACGCCTAACCCGACTCTTTCTGTGGGAAAAGTCGGTGTAATTGCTGACCAAACCCCACCAAATTCTCCGGGTGCATCTTCCACGATCCCCGGAGCATCAAAGGTATAAATTCCAAAGGGTAAAGGGGTTTGGGTTCCGGTTTCATCCGAAGGAATTTGTTTGCCAATGCGACCCGAAACACAGCGCACGGTATTAATAATTTTGCCTGTATTATCAATTAATTTAGTTTGATAAACTTGTAAACCTCCTCCAATTTGTTCTTCAGTTTGTGTGGATATAATTTTAGCGCCGGGAATGGCTAAAATTTCAGCATCAATAACCATTAAGTATTTCCCAGCCACCCAACGATTTATGCCGATGGGTGTCCAGATTTCATTCTCAATATTAACAGAATCTCCACTAATTTCAACCTGGGTTCCATCGTTCAAAATATCAACAACTTCACCATTAGGAGTAGAACGCACATTCAGGGTATCACCGGGAGTCGTAACAATAGCGATAGGAGTCATATTAGAATTTGTCAGTCTATTAATTCTATTTTATCCTATTCTTTTGAATATGCCCTCTCTCCCATAATATAGGTGGCTTGAATGGCTCGATCATCCCCTAATATGATTAAACTAAAGACTGTTTCGGCAATTTTTAACCGGGTTTGTGTTTCAGAAATTTGTTGATTTCTGAATTTTATTAAAGGTGTAGAATTATAGTCTAAAACAATAAAATCTGCTTCTTTACCGATATTAAAATTACCGATTTTATCCTCTAAGTTTAAGGCTTTTGCACCTCCTAATGTGGCTAAAAATAAGGATTGAAAAGGCGAAAGAATTTGATTTTGTAGTTGAGCAATTTTGTAGGCTACCTTGGCGGTTTGCAGGAGGGAAAAACTGGTTCCGGCTCCAATATCAGTTCCTAAACCAACTTTAATGGGATGGGTTTTAGACTTAGCTTGATGGAGTTTAAACAGTCCACTTCCGAGGAATAAATTAGAAGTTGGACAAAATGCGATCGCTGATTTAGCCTCAGATAAACGCTTAAATTCAGCTTCTGTTAAATGAATACTATGGGCAAAAATTGAACGTTCTCCGACTAAACCCGCTTGGTCATAAACCCCTAAATAGTGGGGAGCTTCGGGGAAAAGTCCAGCGACAAATTCAACTTCTTGGAGATTTTCCGAGAGATGGGTTTGTAAATAAACATCGGGAAATTCTATTAATAATTGTCCGGCTATTTTTAACTGTTCAGGACTAGAAGTTATGGCAAAACGAGGCGTAATAGCATAGAGTAAACGTCCTTTTTTATGCCAAGTTTTAATTAATCTTTTAGTATCTTGATATGAGGTTTCGGGAGTATCTTTTAAATAATCCGGTGCATGACTATCCATCATCACTTTACCCGAAATCATGCGTAAATTTCGGCGATAGGCTTCTTCAAAGAAAGCATCAACGGACTGGGGGAAAACCGTGGCAAAAACCAAGGCGGTTGTGGTTCCATTTTTAAGTAATTCATCTAGGAAAAATGACGCGATTTGTTGAGCATATTCTTTACTACTAAATTTACGTTCTGTGGGAAATGTATATTGATTTAACCATTCTAAGAGTTGTTCTCCATAGGAAGCAATCATTTCAGTTTGGGGGAAATGAATATGGGTATCAATAAATCCTGGTAATATTAATAAATTAGGATAATGGGTAATTGTAAACCCTTGATATTTGTCTTTTAAAATGTTATAATCATCGAAGTCTATAATTATTCCAGATTCTACAACTAATAATCCATCGGCAAGATAACGAACGCTGGTTTCTTCAGATTCATAAAAAGGATCATCAATAAAGTCTAAAAATGATGAGCGAAATAGTTTTATGTGGGTCATCAGTGAGGGGATTTTAGGTTAGTAAGCTGTTGTGTATTTAAACTGTGATTATAGCATTACCTTTGTTTTTAAGTTTACGTCCCCTGGTTGTTTAATATCAGTATTAATAATTCTGTTGATTGTGTGATATTAAAACTATTTATTTGAGGTTAGGAAGGCAAATAATCCCTAATCCTTTCATTTGGCATATATGTTCATCAAAAGCAAAAACTTCAAAAATATTGAGACGATTTGCCATTACTAAAATAGAACAATCTGTATAACTCCATTTTTTATCATCATATTTACAAAAGGCTTCCCAAACAGCTTGATCATCTTGATCAGAAATAGTGATATAGCGATGTTCAGTTCTTAAGATTTGACCAATTTTAATGGAAGCAGAACTAGAAATTTTTGTTCTAATCCAAGTTACAGTTTCATCAAAAACTGTCTCTAAAATTACCCAGCGATAATGATAATTGTTTAATACATACTGTTTGGCTATTTGATGGTTAGTTTCAGATTTAACAAAAAAAGCAATTAAAGCTGATGTATCAACAATTATTTCTTGATTCATAATCCTACTTTAATATAAAATTTGGTCAATCTTTTCAGCGTAGTTAGTGGATAATTCCGAGTTTTGCTCACTAACAATAAATTCTGGTTCAGGATTGGGTATTTCTAAACTACCGCAAAGCTCCCAAGTTTTAGTTTTAGTAATATCTAAAGATTCTTTAGCCAAATAATCCTCTAATGCTTTGAGTAAAATAGATTCTATAGATTCTGATTTATTTCGGATTAGATTCATTAATTGATCAGGAATTTCTAAGGTAATTTTGTTCATCTAATTAACTCCGTGTTTTTAGTATTCTTGATTTCTTGCATTACAGGGTTTTTCTTCCACTGGAGAATCAATTTAGGACAGTTTTGGTCAAATTGGATGAGAAGCCATCCGAGCAGTTAATCGTCTAAACTCACCCCCGGAAGCACGTTGTCAGCAACTAATATGGTCAGTATAGTTTTCTCCCTGGTTTTACTACTAAATATTATAGCTAGGACTAACCACACAATCTTTGGGGGCAACCACAGGGAGATTGCCCCTACTACCGATGGATACGGGGTAGGATTCTGGCTGTTAGCAAACTGTTTTTTCATAAAGACGAAATTGGGCGATTTTGTAAATTTCTTCTAGGGCGGTTATTTTTTCCTGCTCTATCGAATGATTTAACCGTTGTTCAAAAGCAGCTAAAATACTGGTTTTGGTCTGATTTTTAACGGCAATAATAAAGGGAAACCCAAATTTATCTTTATAGGTTTGGTTGAGTTGATGAAAGTGTTGATATTCAGCCAATGTTAGA
>DATNRE010000665.1:0-8857 GCA_036703685.1 Candidatus Obscuribacterales bacterium | reverse complement strand
GACAATTTCACCGGGCATTAATACGGGAATACCGGGGGGGTAAGGACAAATAATTTCCGCACTCACCAACCCTAGGCAGTCTTGCAGGGGACGTTTTTCTGTTTGGGCAAAAAAAGCATCTCGACAGGAATAAGGGGGTGTAGAGGGCAAAAAATGGGGGGTAGAGAAGAAATTCCGGCGGGGATGGGAGGTCAAAGCAGCTTGATGTTCAACGGCAAGGGTTTTTAAGGCATTAATCAGTTGGTGAATATCGGTTTGGGTGTTCCCCAAACTAATAATAAATGTTAGGTGATGAAGACTGGGAAGTTCTGCGGTCACATGGAATTGTTGACGGAGAATTTCATCGGCTTCATACCCGCTTATTCCTAAGTTTGATACTTGAATGGTTAACCGAGTAATATCTAGGTTAACACATCCTGATGTCGGTTCAAAGTCGGGAGTTCCAAAACTAGCTAAACCTGGAATTTGACTAATTTGTGTTCTGGCTATTTTGGCTAAGGATAGGGTTTGATCGATTAAATCATAGCCTTGGGTTGCCATTTGTTGACGGGCGGCATCTAAGGAAGCTAATAAAATATAATTAGGACTGGTAGATTGAACAAATTGTAAGGTTTGGGATAAACGATCTCGGTCAATTCGATTTCCCTGAACATGAAGCAGAGAAGATTGGGTGAGCGAACCTAAAACTTTATGGATCGATTGTATTGTTAAATCGGCTCCGGCTTTGAGGGCTGAAATCGGTAAATCTGGATGAAAATTAAAATGGGCTCCGTGGGCTTCATCTACGATTAAAGGAATATTATATTCATGGGTGATTTTAGCAATTTCGGCAATATTTCCACAAATTCCTTGATAAGTAGGATATACTATTAATACGGCTTTGGCATCGGGATGTTGTTCTAAGGTTTGAGTAACAGTTTCTGGGGTAATACTGTAGGATAAATCCCAGGTTGGGTTATATTCTGGTTGAATAAAAATTGCGATCGCACCGGATAAAATCAACCCTGAAATCACAGATTGATGAGCATTTCTGGGAACTAAAATTTTATCCCCAGTTCCACAAATAGCTAAAATAGCCGCAATAATTCCAGAGGTTGACCCATTAACTAAAAACCAAGTTTGTTCCGCCCCAAAAGTTTCGGCAGCTAGATCTTGAGCTTCTGCTATGACACCTTCTGGATTAAATAAATTATCCAGTTCAGGTAATTCGGGTAAATCGGCTTTAAAAAGTTGAGTTCCTAATATTTCTATTAATAAAGGTGAAATCCCCTGGCCACGTTTGTGACCAGGAGTATAAAAGGGTACATCGGCTTGATTGGCACAATTTTTTAAGGCCGTTAATAATGGTGTTTGAGATTGATCTAGCATTAAATAAAAAACCCCGTTGTTGTTGCCTTTGGGCGCAAATCCTAACAATCTAAAATTCAACTCTAAATATTGCTATATTATAATAGATTGAGTTAATTTATGCCCGATCATACCCCTAGAGGGGATTGCCAATTATGTAAAAAAGGTATTTACTATTAATGTTGATAAATTCATTCATACAGCAATTCAAGGATTAGGGCTTAATTTATGCACATTCCCGATGGATTTATTTCCCCCGTAGTAGCAACTGTTACCAGTCTTACCAGCACTGGATTTTTAGCAGTTTGTCTGGGGCGTACCCGCGAGAATGTCGGGTTACGATACGCGCCCGTTATGGGACTAACAACCGCGTTTATTTTTGCCGCTCAAATGATTAATTTTCCCGTAGCTGGTGGCACCAGTGGACACCTTTTAGGAGGAACTTTAGCGGCGGTAATTTTAGGAAATCCTTGGGCGGCTTCTGTATCCATTGCGACGGTTTTATTGATTCAAGCTTTTTTATTTGCTGATGGTGGAATTACCGCCCTCGGAGCCAATATTTTTAATATCGCAATTGTGGGAGTTTGGGTCGGTTGGATCTTAACAGAAATTCTCCAACAGTTATTAGGAGGTTCTCGTTTTCGCTTACCCTTAGCGGCGGGTATTGCTGGGGGAATTAGTGTTATTGCCGCCGCAATCACTTGTTCCATTAATTTGATTTTATCAGGGACAGCTAAGGCGGCGATCATTTTACCCGCAATGATCGGAGTTCATAGTTTAATTGGAATTGGTGAAGGATTAATTACCGCCGGAATTCTAACTTATTTAATTACAGTTCGACCCGATTTATTACCCGGAGATCAACCCCAATTAAATAAATGGTTAATTCCAGTCATTGGAACATTATTAATTGCTGGAGTATTATCCTTATTTGCATCAGCTTGGCCCGATGGTTTAGAAAAGGTGGCAGAAATTCACGGTTTTGGTGAATTAGCCGAAAATGTGCGGTTTAGTATTCCCACACCTTTTGCCGATTATAATATTAAAGGATTCGGAGAAATTGGCACTAGCATTTCTGGAATTATCGGAAGTGTAGTTTGTTTTGGTATTGCTTTTGGGATTCTCCAAATTGGTAAACCCAATCAGTTATAATTCAACAATGATTCAATTTTCTATCCCGTTTAAATTACGGGTTTCTCTGATCCTAGTGATCGGAATTGCCTTACTCAAAACATCTGTATGGTGGGCATTAGGCTTTTATGGTGCGATCGCATTTTTGTGGGTAATTCTTTTAAAACCGCCCCTAAAAATTATCTCAAAACTATTAGGGGCGGAATTAATTTTACTTTCATTATTAGCCTTACCCATGGGATATGAAAAAGCCAGTTTTATGGTAAGTCGTTCCCTGCTATGTTTACTAATCATGAATAGTTTTCTGATTACATTACCACCCCATAGTTTAGGAATTGCATTAAAAGGTTTACCCATTCCCGCAACCTTTCAAGAAATTATCTTATTAACTGGGCAATATTTAGAAATATTAATCTCAGAAGTTCGTCAAATGCAACAAGCAGCAAAATTGCGCGGTTTATCAGGTTATTCCGGTTGGTTCCGTTATACCAGTGCCGCGATGATTGGTTCTCTTTATTTGCGAAGTTTAGATCGGGCTGAACGGGTTTATAGTGCTATGATTTTACGAGGTTATCAAGGTAAATTACCCGTAGAATCTCTATCAACACCCAGAGATAATTTTGCCCTAATTCTTGTTGCCACTATCGCTAGTTTATTAACCTTTTTTTCCTATGTCAAAAATCAATTATTCTGAAAAAACCCTAATTGTCCAAGATTTAATGTTTGGATATGCGCGACAAGAGCCGATCTTACAAAATATCTCTTTTACCATACATTCCGGTGAAAGGGTGGCTTTAATGGGGGCTACGGGTGCGGGTAAAAGCACTTTATTAGAAAACTTAATCGGTTTGAAATTACCTAAATCTGGTCAGATTTTCATTAATGGTATTAGTTTAGAATCTAAAAATCTTTCTGAGATTCGTCTTCAGGTAGGATTTGCTTTTCAAAATCCTGATGATCAATTATTTATGCCCACTATTTTAGAAGATGTGATGTTTGGTTTGCGTAACTATGGAATGCCTCTGATAGAAGCAAAAGAAAAAGCACGATTTGTTTTATCGCAATTCGGGTTAATCTATTATGAAAATCGCTCCTCCCATGAATTATCAGGAGGACAAAAACGCCTAGCTGCATTAGCATCAATTTTAGTCTTAGAACCCAGTATTTTAATCTTAGATGAACCCACAAACGGTTTAGATCCCGCTTGGCGCAAAAAATTAGCCCACATATTATCTGAGTTACCCTTAGAAGTCATATTAATTGCGTCCCATGATCTGAATTGGATTAAAAAAACCACCGATAGATGCTTAATTTTAGCCCAGGGAAAAATTGTCGTAGAGCGTCCAACCCAGGAATTATTACAAGATGAAGAAATGTTAGAATCCTACGGTTTACCGCCTAATTGGTAAGAGAAAAATCTCGAATTAAATCTCTTGAATATAATCTATAAAATAATTAATAACTCCGTTGTTGCGCTTCAGCGCATATCTAAAATAGTTATTTTTTTAACTAAAAATATTTAAGTATATTTATCCAATCCCCGATAAATACTGATGATCAAAAGCACAAAAAATTTGCTCTCTAATCTGTAGGGCAAGTTCTTGGAATAGAGGAATACAAACAGAATTTCCAATTTGTTTATAACATTCTCCTAAATTGGGATGCAGTTTAAACGTATCGGGAAACCCCATAATTCTATAACATTCTTGGATAGTTAACTTACGAACTCGATTTTCTTCGGGAATATAAATAAAGAAACGTCCCGATGTTTCCTGGGATGGAATGGTGGGATGGACTCCATCAATGGAGTAAATTCGATTCGGTTGGTGATGTACCCGAGATAAATGTTCGGTATTCGGTCTAATCCCTTTTTTCCAGATATTCTTATTCCGATATCCCACAAAAATTAGACCCGATAACTGCTGTTTGTAACCCTCAATTAAGGTATATTCTTCCGGGTTTAAGTATTCAAATTTTCCCGTGTTATCTAAAAAACTCTTTAATTTAGGAACAGGATAAACCCTCTGCAACTTTGAGAAATAAAATTTTTGATCTTTGCAAGCTACAATAATTACTCGCTCTCGATTTTGCGGAAGTCCAAAGTCCTTAGCATTTAATAATTTATAATCAACAGTATAGCCTAAATCTTCTAAAGAATATAAAATAGTTTTGAGGGTTTTTCCCTGATCATGATGTAGCAAATGTTTCACATTTTCCAAGACAATAACCCTAGGATGATGGAGGGCTATAATTTCACAAATATGAAAAAATAGGGTTCCTCTGGTATCCTGAAACCCTTGCCTCTTTCCACAAATACTAAAGGGTTGACAGGGAAATCCAGCCGTTAACACATCAAATTTAGGAAGATTATTATAATCAATTTTAGTAATATCGTCCTCCGGCTTTTCTCCAAAATTATTAAAATAGACTGATTGACAAGCGGGATCTTTTTCACAAGAATAAACACATTGATAATTGGCACTTTCAAAAGCCAATCTTAACCCCCCGATTCCAGAAAACAAATCCGCTATTTTAAGAGAATTATCCATATTTTAACTCAAATATAGTATGTTTTGTAAGCGTTTATAAGCTGTTAGGTGATAACTAGCGAGCGAAGACGCTCACACCCCATTGATTGTATCCTAATACGGTTTCAATTCTGCTCAAGTATAAATTTGTTAAATTTGTCCCTAAAACGTTTATAATAATAAATCAAGTATTCTATTGAACGTTTAACTTAAACATCGAACCCATGCTAAGAGCCGGAATTGTTGGACTTCCCAACGTTGGTAAATCGACATTATTTAACGCTTTAGTTGCCAATGCCAAGGCGACGGCGGCGAACTTTCCCTTTTGTACTATTGAACCGAATGTCGGCGTTGTCGCAGTTCCCGATGAACGGTTAAATGTATTAGCAAAAATCTCCAAGTCGGAACAAATTATCCCCACTCGAATTGAATTTGTAGACATTGCTGGGTTAGTCAAAGGAGCGAGTCAAGGAGAAGGGTTAGGCAATCAATTTTTATCCCATATTCGAGAAGTAGACGCCATTGTTCATGTGGTTCGCTGTTTTGAAGATGATGATATTATTCACGTTGCGGGTTCAGTTGATCCCCTGCGAGATATTGATATTATTAATTTAGAATTAGCCTTATCAGATTTATCTCAAGTTGAAAAACGCATTGACCGCGCTCGGAAACAAGCTAGAACCAGCAAAGAAGCACAACTTGAAGTCACCGCTTTAGAAAAAATTGCGGTTTTATTAAATGAAGGCAAACCCGCCCGCCAAGCTATATTAACCGAAGAAGAATTAGAAGCGGTGAAAGGGTTGGGTTTAGTCACACAAAAACCCGTTATTTATGCAACAAATGTCTCAGAAGATGATTTGGCAACCGGAAACAAACAGGTAGAAAAAGTTCGAGAAGTTGCTAAATTAGACAATGCTCAAGTAGTGGTTATTTCGGCACAGGTAGAAGCGGAATTAGTGGATTTATCCGAAGCAGAACGAACGGACTTTTTAGCTTCTTTAGGAGTAGAAGAAGGGGGGTTAAAATCCCTAATTAAAGCAACCTATGAATTGTTAGGATTACGCACCTATTTAACAACTGGCCCGAAAGAAACTCGGGCTTGGACAATTAAAGCTGGAATGTCCGCGCCCCAAGCTGCTGGGGTCATTCACTCTGATTTTGAACGGGGATTTATTCGAGCGGAAACGGTGGCGTATAAGGATTTAGTTGGGACTGGTTCGATGGGCGCTGCTAAGGAAAAAGGATTAGTTCGCAGTGAAGGAAAAGAATATATTGTTCAAGAAGGAGATGTACTGTTATTCCGATTTAATGTTTAATTTCTGACGGTTAACCCCGTACTGATAGCAGGTGCGGGGTGAATTTATCTTAACTTTTATTAAGTAAAAATAAAGATTTTATGATTTTATCTTCAGATTGTGATGAATTAGGGTTAAAATTAGGCGTCGTAAGAATACTGGAGTTCTCAAAATGTTGGTTAGTTTGTTAATCGCTTGGTTAGTAACAGCCGTCAGCTTTTATTTGATTTCTTTACTGAGTGCATTTACTGGAGTTGAAATTAATGATTTCAAAAAAGCCTTGATTTCGGCGGCAGTTTTTGGAATTGTTAATGCTCTGATTCGCCCAATTTTAGAACTCATTTCCTTACCCATAACGTTAATTTTTTCCGGATCTTTTGTTTCATTTATTATCAACGTAGCCATTTTTGCCTTAGCCGCTAAACTGGTGGAAGGGTTTCGTTTACGTTGGGGATTTTGGAGTGCTGTAATTGGAGCTTTAGCCTTGAGTTTTATTAATTCAGTTCTGTTTGAGTTTTTAAAACAAGTCGGTATCAGATAGTTCTAATTTAAGCTAACCAGAGAACAACGAATATATTTACCAGGAATGCACCTTTATCCGCCTTATATTAATTAAGTCTGTCATTTTAGTTTAACGAGGACTGAAGTTGACAAATTCCTCAAACTCTAGTTTTTTGATGGAATTAACTCTCTTTAAGGTACAATAGGCAAGGATATACTTAAATTAAGCCTTAAACCGAAAGCGTTAATTATGACATCTACAGTAGAACTTCTCAAGATTAAATTTAATCAAGCATTAGTCGCCGCATTTGGTGAAGATTTTGCCACAATTGATCCGATGGTGGTGGCGTCAACTAACCCGAAATTTGGGGATTATCAATGTAATTTGGCGATGTCTTTAACTAAACCCTTAAAAAGTAATCCTAGGGCGATCGCCACTCAAATTATAGACCATTTAACTATTGATGAAATCTGCGAAACCCCTGAAATTGCTGGCCCTGGTTTTATTAATTTACGCTTAAAAACCGACTATTTACAAATACAGTTACAAAAAATGTTAGGGAATGAACGGTTAAACATTCCTAAAGTTAACCCTAACCAGAAAATGATTGTAGATTTTTCTAGTCCGAATATTGCCAAAGAAATGCACGTCGGACATCTGCGGTCTACCATTATTGGAGATAGTATTGCTAGGGTTTTAGAATTTCAAGGACATGAGGTTTTACGTCTCAACCATGTTGGGGACTGGGGAACTCAATTTGGAATGTTAATTACCTATTTAAGAGAAGTTTTTCCCGATGCGTTAACTACAGCAGATGCTTTAGATTTAGGGGATTTAGTCGAGTTTTATCGTCAAGCCAAAGTTAGATTTGATCAGGATGAAACCTTCAAAGAAACCTCCCGCCAGGAAGTTGTACGCCTACAAGCGGGGGCAGAAGATAGCCGTCGGGCGTGGCAATTATTGTGTGAACAATCTCGGCGGGAATTTCAATTAATTTATGATGATTTAGGGATTAAATTAACCGAAAGAGGAGAATCTTTTTATAATCAATTTTTACCCCAAGTTGTTGAAGAATTAGACAAAATTGGATTATTAGTCGAAAATCAAGGAGCAAAATGTGTCTTTTTAGAAGGTTTTACCAATAAAGAAGGAGAACCTTTACCCTTAATTGTACAGAAAACCGATGGCGGTTATAATTATGCTACAACGGATTTAGCCGCGTTAAGACATCGGATTGAAACCGAGAAAGCGACTCGAATTATTTACGTTACTGATGCTGGGCAAACCAACCATTTTATGCAGGTTTGGCAAGTCGCAAAACGGGCCGGTTGGATACCGGAAACCGTCGAATTAGTTCATGTTGCTTTTGGAATTGTTAAAGGCGAAGATGGCAAAAAATTAAAAACTCGTTCTGGGGAAACCGTGCGTTTAAGGGAGTTATTAGATGAAGCGGTCAGTCATGCTAAAAAGGATTTAGAAACCCGGATCAAAGCAGAAGGACGCACGGAAAATCAAGAGTTTATTGATCATGTAGCGGAAGTGGTGGGTTTGAGTGCGGTTAAATACGCAGATTTAAGCCAAAATCGCACCAGTGATTATATTTTTAGTTTTGATAAAATGTTATCATTACAAGGAAATACGGCTCCCTATATGCTCTATGCCTATGTTAGAATTCAAGGTATTAGTCGTAAAGGAAATATTAATTGGCAACAGCTAGAAACGGATATTCAACTGGTTTTAGAAGCAGAGGAAGAACTGGTTTTAGCCAAACATCTGTTGCAATTACAGGCAATTTTAGAGGAAGTTGCTCAAGATTTACTCCCTAACCGTTTATGCCAATATCTATTTGAATTAAGCCAAAAATTCAATCAATTTTATGAACAATGTGCCGTTGTTAAAGCAGAAGAACCTCAACGGACTTCCCGTTTAGCGTTATGCGATTTAACCGCAAAAACCTTAAAATTAGGGCTATCTTTGTTAGGAATTTCTGTCTTAGAACGAATGTAATAGGGGTAATGGGTAATGGGTAATGGGTAATGGGTAATGGGTAATGG
>DATNRE010000664.1:0-1662 GCA_036703685.1 Candidatus Obscuribacterales bacterium | reverse complement strand
TGTTGGGCGGCGACTTTGCCATCAAAAACCACGGCTGGAGCAATACCACAAGCCCCAATACAACGGGCGGTCATAATCGAAATTTGACCATCGGCGGTGGTTTCCCCGGCTTTAATTCCGGTTTTGGCTTCTAAGGCGGTTAGGACATCCCCGCCCCCCTTAACGTAACAAGCTGTGCCTAAACAAACGACACAGGTATGGGCGCCATTGGGTTTCAGGGAGAATAAATGATAGAAGGTGGCGACTCCATAGACATAACTGAGGGGAAGTTTCAGATTTCTGGCCACATAAATTAGGACATCTTCTTCTAAAAAGCCAAAGGATTCTTGAGCTTTATGTAGCACCTCAATTAAAGCGTCCTGACGATATTGGTTACGCTTCATGGTCATATCGAGGACTTTAAACCGTTTATCGCCTCCTTTTGTGGCTTCAGCTTTGGGTTTATCAGTTTTTGCAGTAGTTACCGTAGAAGATTGCATAGTTCTGTTCTCTACTAATGATGTGGGTATCACTCATTTTGTTATCAAAGATACCTTCAGAAAAGTTGGGTTCAGTTCACCACAAAAGGGTCATAAATTTAATCATGAACCTTGGGGGACTCAAGGATTATAGACTAAGTTGAGAGTTGTATAAACAACGCACGTGTTGTTTATCTTGATGATTCTGGTTTGGGTTCCAACTTCTCACCTAAATTGTAAGTCTACTGCTAATTTAGGGAAAAAAGTATTAAGATAAAGCAAAGAGTGCGAGACGTTCCTGCCAAAGTCTAGGTTTAAACCCCGAAACGTAAGCAGGGAGACAGCTTCAAACAATTGGTGAAACGGAGTTAAATCCACTAATAAATCCAAATAAGCCTGTCTTAACTTTGAAAATGTGACCTTAAAGGAAGGTCAATCTCGGAGTCAATGGTGCGGCTTCCCGAACCTTAAAAAATACGGTAGCCAACTCCAAAGAGATTCGGCAATTCCCACAGTGCCAGACTGATTATCAAAACATTGAAGCTGGGAATAACGGGAAAACGGGTATAAATCAAATGCCTAAGATATCTCTAGCCAATTGCCCAAGAATAACGAAAGTGAACATCCGGCTTGAACCATCGTTATTATTAAGTAGCGAAATTGATTTGATTACGCTGCGTTCAAAAAGAACAAGGGGAAAAGATAGAAGATTTGGACTTTTCTTCTATAAAGGTAAGGTCTTTCTTTGGACACTTATCAAGACTCCCGAAAGTACCCCGGTGGAAAGGATGATTCTAAAGGCAATAACCCCATTTTTAAGGAACGTTAAAACCCCTCATCAACTCCTACAGAGGTCGAATACTGTCAGGTAGCCACAAATCTAAGGCGTATGTTATGAGGGCGAGAGATGGATTCTGAAGCCAATGCTTAAATGTAATGTTTAGGATATGCAAATAGAATCCGGTTTAGTTGTTAGGTAAAGTCACAATTAGCAGTATAAACGGTGAAAACGAGTTTTAAGACTACGGAAGCATGGAATACAATTAATTGGGCGAAAGTTCAGCGAAAAGTATTCAAGCTGCAAAAGCGAATTTACCAGGCATCATTATCGGGACAAAATGCGAAAGTTCGGAAACTCCAAAAACTTTTAGTTAAATCATATTACGCCAAACTCTTAGCAGTTAGAAGGGTTACTCAAGATAAT
>DATNRE010000663.1:0-8241 GCA_036703685.1 Candidatus Obscuribacterales bacterium | reverse complement strand
CGTTACGGTGTATTCATCCAACCTTAGAATTAAGTCCGCAGTTATGGCGACAGGTACGGTCTGTCGATCGCTGTTTACAACGCTTTGATCCCGAAAAAAATTTAAATCATTGGGAAGTTCGTTTGGAGGTTTTGGTTGCCTATTTATCTCCCGAATATCGGCAAAAAGTTGCCCAAAATCTTCAGCTACAGGCGGGAACAATCGAACGGTTAAAAAGTTTAGAATCCGCTAAGAATCAGATGATTGAAACAGTCTCTGAATCAGAGAAAAATAGTCAGTTTTTTTGGTTGTTTAAACCCTATAGTTTATCAATGTTAATTTTGATCGCGGTGCAATCTCCTCGACCAGTCAGAAAGCGAATTTGGCAATATTTAACCCAATGGCTAGAGGTTAAACCCCCCTTAAATGGCAATGATTTAAAAGCCATGGGATATAAACCTAGTCATCAATTTAAGCAAATTTTGGATGATTTATTAACGGTTATGTTAGATGGGGAAATTAGCGATCGCGCTTCTGCGGAAGCATTTTTACAACGGAATTATCCGCTACAGTAAAATCCAACTCGTAGTGAGGCGTTCACGCCTCTCATTTACTGATCACTTGTAGAGACAGGACTTACGCATCACCACTATCCATAGTAGGGGTAATTCATGAATTACCCCTACATTTAGGGTTACATCCCCAAATTTGCGTAAGTCCTGAGAGACGCGCCATGGCACGTCTCTACTGGTTATTATCTTTGTTTTAAAATAATTAAAGTAATATCATCATAAACCTTATGTTTACCAATATGCGATCGCACATCATCAATTACCGCTTTCCGAATTTCTGATGCGGTTAGATGCCAATGTTTTTTCACAATTTCACAGAGTCTTTTTAAAGAATAAAATTGACCTTGATTATTTTCAGCTTCCGTAATGCCATCGGTATATAAAACAGCACCGTCCCCAGAATTTAATTTAATATTAATAGAACCAATAAAATCCGTAATATCCGCTTCTAAACCAATGGGAAATCCTAAATCGATCGTATCAATGGTTTCTACTAAGGGATAACATTCTGGATCGGATTTGGGATCACAGTCTAATTGCGATCGCACCACAATTAGTTCCTCATGTTGACCACAAATGCTTAAAAATCCATTATAATAATCAATTAAAGAAAAGGTCAAATTTTTATCGGATTTCATCCGTTGAACATTCTCATAAATGACCCGATTTAGGGTGGTTAAAAAAATAATTGGATCGGTTTCATTACAGGTAATTAAAGTGCGGACTGCTGTTTGTACCATTAACATTAAAACCCCCGATTCTAACCCATGTCCGGTGACATCCCCAATCCCAATTTTAATCATGCCATTACTATGTTGTAAAACATCATAATAATCTCCGCCCACTTCATCCGCAGGTTCCATATAACCCGCAATATCTAAATGAACAATTTCTGAAAGTTCTCCTTCATTGGGTAAAATCATTTTTTGCAATTGACGAGTGACTTCTAACTCCGCACTCATCCGAACATTTTCTGAGGTTAATTGCTGGTTAAGAGAGGTAATTTCTTGATTAGCTTTCACCAAAGCAAAAGCCATATTATTAAATGATTTAGCGACTTCTGCTAATTCATCTTGATTATCTAAATGTAAGGTTTCATTCATTTCTCCGGCAATCATTTTTTGAGAAGCAATACTCAGACTACGAACCGTTTTCATCACGGATCGATAAAATCCAATAAACAGATAAATAACGACTAATAATGTGATTAAAACTAGAATTGACAAAAAGATTTGTCTGTGCAGAAACCTGTTAATCCGGTGCTGTAATAAAACATCTAATTGATTAATTGTTTTATCCCATAAAATCCAAGTTTGTTCTATATTAACTTCAGTTTCTGTGAAATACTTTTTCATGGGGCTGGTGTCTCCAGTTCTAATCACTTCACTCAGTCCATCATTGAGATTTTTAATATTATTGGTCAATAAATTTAGATCTTGGGTTAGTTTTGGTCGAAGATTTCCCATGGAGTCATGATGAAAAGAGACTTCAAATGTGCGCTTTAGTTTTCCATTATAATCATTTAAAAGCCCTGAAATTCTTGTAATTTCCCAGGATTCTTGTAGCGTTAATTCCTGTTGTTGACGTTGACTAATATCTTGACTAATTAACCGAATATCTGCTAAAATTTTACTAATTTCAGGTAATTTTAAAAGAGTAGCATCCATTAAATAATAGGTATCTAAATCCGGGTCAAGAATTAAGTTAGATTCGTCACCCACTTGAAATCTAAGTTGATTAATCTGATCTAAAATAATATAATAATAAACTTTTTGAGTTTGTAGACTCCAAATTTTATGATTATCATTTAAAGTTCTCCAACTATCTTTAACTTCTTGAAAAAGTGCAGTTGTTGATAATATTTCTCCGGTTTTTTGATCAATTTCGTCTAAAATTTCAATCTGCTCCTGAATCTCTACTTTAATTTTTTCTAACTGCGTTTGATCTTCAGGACTAAAATTAGGATTAGCCATTAACAATTGAGCTTGATAAACTTTGGGATAAATTTGTCGTAAAGGACGGAGATAGTTATTTCCTAACTTTTCATGGGCTGCAAAATCAATCCGAGTCTGGACTTCTGAAATCAGAAGATACATCATCAAACTTAAAGGAATAATAAAAATAAAACTAATTAAAATAAATTTCTGAGGATATTTCAGCTTGTTAATTAAAGTAATAGCGGGTTGACAAAAGTTAATGATTTTCATAGATTAGGGATTTAATTAATATTGAAATTGAAGAAATGAACTCAATTTAACCTGATCTCTACCATTTTTTTTTGCTTCATATAGAGCTTCATCCGTAGCTAAAAATAAGGTTTCAATATCTATCGCATCCACACCAGGAATAGCACTAGCTACCCCTAAACTAATTGTAATAATGGGCGCCCGACGGTGGGGTAATTTATCGGTGTTAAAAGGTAAAGCTAAGGCTTTAATCTGCTCACGAACCGCTTCCGCAATATAAATAGCACCTTTAGCATCGGTTTGAGGGAGAATAATCACAAATTCTTCGCCGCCATAGCGGGCGACTAGATCGGCCGGACGTTGAACTATATCACGAATAGCCTGGGCTACCGCCCGTAAACATTGATCTCCGGCCTGATGACCATAGGTATCATTATAAATTTTAAAATGATCAATATCACACAAAATCAAAGATAATGGGGCAATTTCTCGCATCATTCGTTTCCACTCAATATCTACGGAGCGATCAAATTGTCTGCGATTAAAAACCTGTGTCAGGGTGTCAATATAAACCAGGGATTTTAAAATCTGATTTTCTGCTTCTAGTTGTTTTAAGTTAACCTGATTATTTTGATTTTCACTAATAATTTGGGAATCGAAATACAGACGATAAAGTTCACAGAATGGTCTACAGTAATTCCCCTCTAAATTAACTAGACCTAAACTATTTAATTGATAGGCAATGATCGGTTCTAGTTGGATATCCACCCCAGAGGTAGCGACCCATTTCATGGCGCTCGCTAGTTCTGGTTTGTTGTGTAAAATCAGCCATAGAGATTCCAGGTAGTCTTTATAAATTCCCTCCAGGGTGGGAGCCTTTTTTAATAAGTTTTCTAGGCTGATTAAATTATTGGCTAAATGATAAATAGCCAGATGGACTAAATAGGGATGTCCTCCGACTAAATTTGTTAATTTTTGAATTTGAGTATCACTTAAATTCAGATGATAACGTTCAGCCAGATTTTGAACTTGATTCACTGTAAACGGAGGCAGTTCAATCGATAATCCAATATTAAAAGGAGATTGATTAATATTTAAAGACACATAAACTTCCGTTGATTGAACCAAAAATAAGTGGATATTTTTCCAGGTCGGGTTATGTCGAGATTGTTCATACCAAAATCGAATTAAAGGTAGAAAATTTTGACTAATATTTGTATGTTCAAATACAATATTTAATTCATTAAAAACTAGAAATAGCGGGCAATTAATTTGCGGTAAAATATAGAATTCAAAATAGAGAGTACAACTCACTTTACTTCCCATATCTTCATCCCAATAATCTTCTAATTTGGGATCAAGTTCTAATTGTCGAGCTACATTGATACACAGCCACCGCAGAAATTTATCACTACTTTGAAAAATTTCGTGATCAACTTGCATAAAATCAATTAAGACGGGACGATATCCCAAGATTTCTGCACGATGGATTAACCGGAGCATTAAGGAACTTTTGCCTAGTTTTTTGGCGGCTTTAACTCGCAATAAGCTCCCGGCTTTTTCGAGTTCTGCATAGGCCAGTTCTTCACCGGGAGAACGATAAATATAAAAAGGAGAATTTAATGCTAGAGGCCGGTCAGGAAATATTAATGGATTTTCCAGTGACATTTTGTTTAAAGAAGGCATAAATGATTACATCGGTTGAGGTTGAATTCATAAATTCAATCAAGTTTCACAAAAAACGATGCTAATTAAAGTATTAAAAGATAGACTTTGATTAGTATAGATCCTTAATTCTTGAAATTCAATAGATGTCCCCAAATACCAATTAATAGAAAAATAGCACGCCGATGATAGGCTAAATCAAAACTAATGTTACAAAAAATACAATTAACTTGTTATCCGATCCTAGACCCCGCCTCCACCGCTTTGCCAAGGAACAGGACTGTAAAACGCACAGGGGATTCAGGGGGTCTAATTCAGGATTTAATCACGGGTTTTAGACTCAATTTGCGACTTGAGCTAAAATCACAACCTAGACATCAGGATAGGCCATTTTATAGGGATTGACAATCTGATCAAATTCTTCACTGGAAATATAGCCTAATTCCAGACAAACTTCCTTTAAAGTTAGATCTCTTTCTAGGGCAATATGGGCAACCTCAGCGGCATGATCATAGCCAATTTTAGGAGCCAAAGCTGTGACTAACATTAAGGATTGTTCAACATAGCTGTTAATTTTATTTCGATTAACTTTTAATCCAGCTAATAAGAAATCCGTAAAATTATGACAACTATCGGATAAAATAGCTACCGATTGAATGAAATTAAAAATGATCATCGGTTTGAACACATTTAACTCAAAATGCCCCTGGGAACCCGCAATCGTAATCGCAGTATCATAACCCATAACCTGGGCGGCTACCATGGTCATCGCTTCGCATTGAGTCGGGTTAACTTTCCCGGGCATAATTGACGAACCGGGTTCATTTTCCGGTAAGATTAACTCGCCTAAACCACAACGGGGGCCACTCCCTAAAAACCGAATATCATTGGCAATTTTCATCAACGAACAGGCTAGGGTTTTCAAGGCTCCACTGGCCATAACTAGACCATCATGGGCGGCCATGGCTGCGAATTTATTCGGAGCAGAAATAAAAGGTAATCCGGTTAATTGACTAATCTGATTAGAGACTTTTTCTGCAAATCCTTTCGGGGTATTTAATCCCGTTCCCACGGCGGTTCCACCCAAGGCTAATTCATATAAATCGGGTAAAATAAGTTCAAGACGCTTTAAATCTGCATCGAGTTGAGCTACATAACCGGAAAATTCTTGACCTAAAGTTAAGGGAACCGCATCTTGTAAATGGGTTCTACCAATTTTAACAATATCGGCAAATTCATCGACTTTTTTTTGTAACTCATCCCGCATTTTTCTGACACTCGGAATTAACCGTTGGGTGACGGCGATCGCCGCCGCAATGTGCATCGCCGTCGGAAAAGTATCATTAGAAGATTGGGACATATTAACATGATCATTCGGATGAATTGGGGTTTTACTGCCTAATATTCCACCCGCAATTTCAATCGCCCGATTGGCAATCACTTCATTAATATTCATATTAGATTGGGTTCCACTTCCGGTCATCCAAACCCTTAAAGGAAAGTGATCATCCAGTTTGCCATCAATTACTTCATCGGCAGCTTGAACAATTAATTGAGCTTTGTCTGCGGGGAGTTTTCCTAATTCTTGATTGGTAATCGCGGCGGCTTTTTTGAGAATCCCAAAGGCGGTAATTACTTCCTTGGGCATTAAATCATTTCCTATGCTAAAATAATGGATAGAACGTTGAGTTTGAGCACCCCAATAGCGATCGCTTTTAACTTCAATTTCTCCCATGCTATCGCGTTCTTTACGGGTTGTTGGTTCTGGTATCATGTTGAGAGTTCTCCCGATTCTAGGCGATTAGTTATTTTACTTGATTATAAACTAAGACCTAACCCCCCAGCCCCCTTCCCTTCAAGGGAATGGGGAGAATATAATGTTATTAAATATCGTATAATTTTTTAATATGCAGAATCCTCCTCCCCTCTCCTGGTAAGAGAGAGGTAACACAATTTTTCACCTACTACCCAAAACCCAATTTAATAGCGTTTCATCGCCCTTTCCATCGCCCGTTTATCATCTTTTTGACGAATATCATCCCGTTTATCGTGGAGTTTTTTACCTCGTCCAACGGCAATATCAACCTTAACTCGTCCCCCCTTGAGGTACATTTTCAGGGGAACTAAGGTTAACCCCTTTTGTTCGACCTGTCCCAATAGTTTATTAATTTGTTCTTTATGTAACAATAATTTGCGGGTGCGCCGAGGGTCGTGGTTAAAATAAACACTCGCTTTCTCAAAGGGTGAGATATGGGCATTCAATAGCCAAGCTTCACCTCCTCGAATTAAGGCATAGGCATCTTGCAGGTTAACCTTACCCGCCCGAATTGATTTGACTTCCGTTCCCTCAAGGGCTATTCCCGCTTCATAGGTCTCTAAAATTTCGTAAAGATAGCGGGCTTTGCGGTTGTCGCTAACAATTTTAAATCCTTCAGTATTTTTAGTCATATTTTTAACTTACCAGATTTCTCTGAGGAAAGGGACTGCAATCAAATTAGAACTTACCCATAAGGCGGCGAAAACCGCAGTTTCAACACAGTCCCCGAGTTGGAAAATCCCGTGGGTCTGATATTAATGCCATCAGTGCCACGGGAATCACCATCAAAGGTGATGGGGGAAAGATATTACTTACCCATGCCTAACTGTTGGGCTTTTTGATAGACTTTTCCTTCAGTTAACAGCGAAGGCGCAATCACCACTTCCACCTGCTGCATTTCTTGAAGGGTCTGGGCTCCCAGGGTTCCCATACTGGTTTTTAACGCTCCCAATAAATTATGAGTGCCGTCATCGAGTTGAGCCGGGCCGCGCAGAATTTGTTCTAAGGTTCCCGTTGTCCCCACCCGAATTCGAGTTCCCCGGGGTAACACCGGGCTAGGGGTCGCCATACCCCAGTGATAGCCCCGTCCGGGTGCTTCTTTTGCCCGGGCAAAGGGAGAACCAATCATCACCCCATCGGCGCCACAGGCGATACATTTACAGATATCTCCTCCGGTAATTAAGCCCCCATCGGCAATAATCGGCACATAACGTCCGGTTTCTTGGTAATAATCATTGCGGGCGGCGGCACAGTCCGCTACGGCCGTGGCTTGGGGAACTCCCACCCCTAAAACTCCCCGGGAGGTACAGGCCGCACCCGGGCCAATTCCCACTAAAATTCCGGCGGCTCCGGCTTTAATTAAATCTAGGGTGACATCATAGGTGACGCAGTTCCCCAAAATCACCGGAATCGGCATTTCTTGGCAAAACTTGACCAAATCCAGAGGAATCACAGATTCTGGAGATAGGAAGGTAGTTGAGACTACTGTGGCTTGGACGAAAAATAAATCAGCCCCGGCTTCGGCTACCACCAAACCATATTTACTGGCTCCGGCCGGAGTAGCACTAACCGCAGCAATTCCGCCCCCTGCTTTGATTTCCTGAATCCGTTGGGTAATCAATTCTGGTTTGATGGGTTCTGCATACAATTCTTGCATTAGGGTGACAAACCCATCTTTCCCGACTGAAGTGATGCGGTCTAAAATCGGTTCTGGGTCTTGATAGCGGGTTTGAATCCCTTCTAGGTTCAATACCCCCAAAGCCCCCAATTTCGATAATTCCACAGCCATACGCACATCAACTACCCCATCCATGGCACTGGCAATAATCGGAATTTCTCGTTGAATGCCACCAATTGTCCACGTTGTATCGGCTAAACCCGGGTCAAGGGTACGTTGTCCAGGGACTAACGCAATTTCATCAATGCCATAAGCTCTGCGGGCAGCTTTGCCCCGACCAATTACAATATCCACTCTTGTATTTCCAAGACTCTATTTTTAATTAGACTATCACAATCGAGCCAG
>DATNRE010000662.1:0-10242 GCA_036703685.1 Candidatus Obscuribacterales bacterium | reverse complement strand
GGTCATCCCTAACTTGCAGAAGGACTGCTTTACATTATTTAACATTTTTTCACAAAATGATAGGATTCTGCTCTCCCTCCTGGGACTGATTTTTGATTTCTAGTAGAAAATCAGGTCTAACTTATTCCCAGGTTGTTAATTCTGCCATCCAGTTATTCCAAAGGGTAATTAACTGTTCTCGACGGGTTTCAAAATTAGCGGCAATCCAGATTAAAACCACTCCTAAAATAAACACAATTATCCACTTAATAAAGGAATAAATCGAATTTAAAATAATCAGTTGATTGACAATATTAACTAAAAATATTGCGGTTCCAATATAGAGAAAAGCTCTAATTTTTAATCCTAATCCGGCAAAAATTATGATTAAATTTAAAATTCCGGGGACAATTCCGTTTCCTTCAGAGGTCGCCAGGGAAGTCCCCGATAAAACAGCCGTTCCCAAAACCCTTAATCCATGACGTAAATCTCGATTTTTTTCTAGTTTTAAACTCGGTTCAACCTGGGAAAAATAGAGCAATGAGCAGGATAGGGGGAGGGTAAAAATAAATATATCATCCGTTGAGCCTAGCCAATCATAAAAGGTAAAACTGATTAAGATTAAACTGAGGTAGGTTAAGCGAATATTTTGGGTGAATTTTGCTAAAATAATATAGAATAAAGTTCCAAAAATTAATGAAAAATACCAGGTTAACTCCTGTTCGGGTTGCAGAATAGAATGGGAACCGATAAGGGTGATTACCGGGAGAATAATAGCTGCTGTTTTCCAGGGTCTAACTGACCATCCCCAATTATTCCAAGGAAGAATATAACAGAAATAGGAGAGAATAGAGACTAATGACCCTGACCAGGGAATCAAAAATTTGCTTATATCGATTAAATTATGTAGATAAATAACTAAACCGGTTGCTTGGATTAAACCCACATAAACCCAAGTTTCGGCGGTGTCTAAATCCAAATTATGGCGACCTTGAAATAGAGCATAACGAATTAATAATAGACTGGTTCCAATCGTTAATAAAAATTGGGGGTTGATGGGACTGAAAGCCACTAAACCTAATAATAGACTACTGATAAACCAATGGAAATGGGCAATAATTTTAATTTCAGGTTCAGAAATCCGTAAATAATCTATTAACCAAGGACTGAGAATGCGGTAGCCATACATTAAACTGGTTCCTAATGTGGCAAAAGCAATCCATTGTTCTGTTAAAGGTTGGGCATTAATTTGATAGAATAATATTTCATAGGTAGAAACAGAAACCCCGATTAATCCTAAATAAACTAGAGGTTTAGTTGTAATATTTCTTCTGCCAACTCCTATTAACATCAAGGCAAATCCTAAAGAGATTAATCCCGTCCAGTTAGCGAAGGTTTGAACTCGAAAAATAATTCCTAGAATTCCATAAATAATGGGAATAATTTGCCAAGGATTAGGCAATTTTTCAATTTGATAATGCCGTTGCCACCAATCTCCGAATAGTTGGGTAGTTAGTCCTAAAATAATATTAGCAACCGCGAAACTCACAAAAGATTGATTAACATAAATCAGGATTTCTATAATTAGTAATTCTACCAGCAAAGCCAAAGTATATAATATCCAAGGAGAGAATCCAGACCCAGCTATTTTCCGAGGGTTTTCCCAATCTAATCCTCGAAAACTTAGGGCTGCAATTAAAATAATTAGGGTAAAAATTAGGCTGAGATTTCTGGGAATTTGATTTAATAAAACCCCAAAGGAATTCAGGGTTATTATGAATAGTTCAAATCCCAATAAAGTCATAGCCCAACCCTCAAAGGATTGTTGATAAATTCTAACAATAGTGGATTGAGTCACCCCATAACGGAATAACATAAAACGTAATACCCATAATCCTGTAATCGTTAAACCTAAAAGTATTAACCACCCTTCTCCGGTAATAAAATCTTGGACAGAGAGAAACAAAAATCCCAATCCTAAACCCACGGTAAAAATCGATGATAATAGGTTTTTAATAATTCCCGTATTAACAACCATGAATAGTGTTGTTAAACCTAAACTTAATAAACGGATTTGAGGGTGAGTTAGGGTTAAAATATTAACTAAACCACAGGCGAAAATACTAAAAATAGCGGCTTTTTTTTGTTGAGATTCTGTAGTTTGTGTCGCTACATAGGTTAATCCTAGGGGTGTGATTAACCAAGCCATGGTTATAGTCTGGGGGGTCAAAATATTAAAGTTAGTAAAAAATAAAATATAACTAATTCCCGATAATAATATTCCCAGGTCTAAGGCATCTTTACGGATAATATTTGACACCGGACTATTGACCGTAAATAATAGAAATTCACCCACCATTAAAACTAATAAAATAATAGCCCAATCGTCTGCGGCTAAGTTAGGAAATTGCCAGTAAACCAGATTAGCAAAGGTGACTAATCCTAAAAGATGGTTTCCCAAAACTAAAATAGGTTTGAGGGGTTGACGACGACTGATAACAATTGCTAAAGTAATAGTTGAGGCTAACAGATTTAGCGATCGCAATGCCGGATTTGATAGAGATAAACAGGTTAAAAACCCGCCAAATCCCAAACTCAATAAATCTCCAAACTCCGCTACCTTTCGTTGCGGACGGCGATAAATCCAATCGTTTACAACCACCATAAAAATTAAATAGGGAAACCAGGTTAAACTCAGTAATGCCCAAGGAGAATCCTGAGAACTGGTTATTTCTACCCCTAAACCAATGGCAGTTTTCCTTAATTCTGGTGGAATTAAACGACCCACTAAAGCCACCATTGATAACCCAAAACCAAATATTGCCGCCAAATCTCGCTCTCGCCAATATTTTAATAAATGGTGACTAAAAATCCCCATCCCAATTCCACTAACTAAAAACCCCTGCCCCGGTTGGGTAAAAACCGTCACTAACCAACCGAAAAATAAAATAAAATAGCTAGAACGATGTAAAATTAATGAAGAAGAAATATAAAGAAATGCTGCAAAAATGCCCAAAGCTAATCCCAGTTGAGTAATATCAACATTAACTACAAAAATTGCCCGACCCAAAAGCACTGTTAAAAGATAAATAACAACAATTTTAAAATCAATTTTTGGGCTAGGAGTAGAGGGAGTCGGCGGAGGGTTAGCAATGGTTAAAAATCCCGTAATCATGATTCCCAAATAAACCGCAATTAGGGGAAAACCAGGAATTTGCCATCCCCAGTTTAAATAACTTAATCCTAAATGATTGAATAGAGAACGGCTTTGGACTTCTTCTTGGTTTCGATATAAAAGTACACTTAAAGCAGTTAGGAATAGGGCAGCAATGGCAATAGTCAACAACCCCAAGGAAGTTGACCATAACTTTAACCCATCCATAGCCCAGAAATTCAGAGGAATTAATAATAAAGTGACTAATCTTAAGGCTTCGGAGGTGACGGGTAAACGGGACTGCTGAGAGCCCCATAAACTCGCCCCCCAAAACCCAAAGGTATAGGCTAATAAAATTAAATATTGTCCGGTGGCGGGAAATTTTTCCCACTGACTCGCGGCTAAAACTCCAGAGGAAACAATAACTAAAAATAATCCTAAAAACAAGAGCCAACGCACACTCAACTCAGCTTTCAAGGATTCAACTAAATGACTGGCAAAAGTAGGAGCTTGAAAAGCGGGTTTAGGGGATGGGGAAACAACGCGCTTTGGAGTTATTTTTTCGTTTAAAACCCGTTGATTGTTTCCAGAAGTAACGGGTTTTTTCGGCAGTGGGTCACTCAAATAAAGTTCACCAATTTGACGAATTTGGGCATCGGATAATAAACCCAAATTCAACCAAGCTTCTAACCCATCTAATAACCGGGGATTGGTACTATCCGCCTGAATTAAAATGCGAATTAAAGGTTTTGAAACAGACATGGGCAAAACCGGGTGTAGGGTATGGGAAAGAAAACAGGGTAGACTTTAATTTAAGCTATTTTTGTATTTCAAAGTATCCATTATGATATACTAAAATCATAGGTATTGATTCAGTCTCCTATGTACCAAACCGACCCCCCACGTTCGCCGAAAGAAGTCCTACCGACGATGTATGACCTGAAAAGTGAAGACCCGGAGGAACCCGGTTTGCCAGACGAATTTCATGATTTACAACCCGAATTATTAAGACTAACTTTCCGTCCCCCGAGTTATTCTCCCGACTCTGTTTTTGTTGCCAGTGACCTGAATCTCTATTACGACCCTCGGCATTTTAATTGGTATAAACGTCCCGATTGGTTTGCCGTCCTTGGGGTGTCCCGATTGTATGAACAGCGAGATTTACGCTTGAGTTATGTAACCTGGCAAGAGGGAGTCAACCCCTTTGTGATTGTTGAATTATTATCCCCAGGAACAGAAGCGGAAGATTTAGGCCAAACCCTACGAGAAATTAATCAACCGCCGACCAAATGGGAAGTCTATGAACAGATTTTACGCATTCCCTATTATGTAGTTTTTAGTCGCTATACCCATCAACTGCGGGTATTTCAAAACAGTGCTAGTCGCTACCAGGAACTCACGGTTTCCAACTTGCGGGTTTGGATGCCGGAATTAGAATTGGGTTTAGGATTATGGCAAGGATGTTATCAAGGAATTGCGGGATTATGGCTGCGTTGGTATGATCAAAATCAGGACTGGATACCCACACCCACAGAACAAATAGAACAGGAACGGCAAAAAGTTGAAGAACTAGAAGCAATACTGCAACGTTATCGAGAACAATATGGGGATTTACCCGAATAATTAAAATAGAGACGCGCCGTGGCACGTCTCTACAGGTTTTTGTGGGTTTGACGAATTAATATCAGAATCCGTTACGCGCCCAAACAACCATGGAAATTGAAAACGTAAATAACACTAACAGCGAAACCCAGCCCAATGACACAATATCCATAGTGATATATAAAAAACGTTGCAGAATGACTCTATCGTAGATCATACCAGGAGCGATCGCATGAACTCTCAATCGGGCTCAAATTTTACGGCATCTGAACGCTTAGAATCTCTCAAGGCAGGGATTTTAGCCGGTTTTTGTGTAGGACTGAGCCATTTTATCCTGAATGGGGTTAACCTCTGGCTGGGGGACACATCCGTTAATCTTCTATTTTCAACTCCCCTAGCAGGGTTAAGCGGGTTTTTGTTTGGAGTCACCTATCGTTATATTATTCGCGGGGACGACAACCCCCAATTAAAATTAGGGGGGATTTTTGCCTTTGGACTGGTGCGCGCCCTCGCAGAAATTGAAATCCGACTTAATACCCCAACCCCCCTAGAACAGATAATACGGTTAGGGGGAGAAAGTTTATTGTTATTTGGCATAGCCGGATTTATTTTAGATATAGCCTTACAAAAAACTTGGGTTAAACCCTTCAAATAGAAGGCAATAGACAAAGGAGATTAACTCAAATTCAAAACTTCAAAATCCGGCTGTCCATAGGTCATATTTCGGTCAACGGCCGAAAGAATCTTATAATTAGCAGCCTCCAAACATAAACAATCACAGACCAACTGAGCCACATCAGCCCGATGAATCGTTCCGGCTACCCGATAATTTTCCGTTAAGACCCCATTTCCGGTGGCGGGTTCAGACTTCAACCCCCCCGGACGAATAATCGTGTAATTCAGTCCACTATCAATTAAATGCTGTTCGGCTTTTTCCTTTTCCACCAAAACCGACTTTAAGGTTTCAAACGCCTGGGGGGGTAAGGCCACCACACTCTCCCCACTCCCAATCGAAGATACTAAAATAAACTTCCCGACGCCCGCTTTTACCGCCGCATCAGTTAAATTTTTATTCCCTAAATAGTCGGCCCGCTCTCCATCCTTGGGTAAACCGCCAATGGTACTAATCACCGCCGAAATCGTTTCGGGGCCTAATATCGCCTGTTCAACGGCCCCCATATCCAGGGCATCCCCCATCACCACCCGCACCCCCAGGGCTTCCAATTCCGAGCGTGTGTCCGGTGTTCTTAATAGGACTTTGACATTGATTTGCTGGTTTCGCAGGAATTTAACCACTTCTCGCCCGACGCCGCGACTTGCACCCGCAACAAAAATATAAGATTCTGTGTTCATTGATGTTAAGGTTTCAATAATTGGTACGTTTCATGTCTTAATGTACTAGATACTTGGGCTCATCGAAAATCTGTGATCAATCAATAAAAGCTACAATCGTTTTATATTATTAAGCTTTCTAAAATTAACTCTCCTATTAACAGTTCTAGCCGTGTCCTTAGAAAAATTATTTCAAATCAGCACCTCGGCGCCGCCGCCCATTCATTGTACTAATCCCGCCTGTCCCCAACCCCGTAACTCCTTGGGGCATCACACTTGTCAGACTTGCCAAACCCCCCTCACCTATCGATATTTGTGGGCCACGGGTTCCGGGGCGGGACAAATTCAACCCGGTCAGTTAGTGGGAAATCGCTATTATGTCACCTTCCCCCAGGTCTGGTTAGATACGAAACCCGGTGCGCCACCCATTTTGCCCGATACCCTCTCAGAATCGATATTATCCTATTTGTATCTCTCTCCCCATCATTTGCATATTCCTGGGGTGTTTGGGGTCTATCCCCTGGGTATTTCTCCCGAAGCAACCGAAACCCTATTATTAGATAACATTCCCGTCGATAGTCGCGGTCAACTATTCCCGACCTTGGTAGAAGTCTGGCCCAAAACCTCCCCCGTGCGTCAGGTCTATTGGTTATGGCAAATGCTGCAACTATGGACACCTTTAACCGAACAGGGGGCGGCCTATAGTTTATTTGTCAAAGAGAACCTGCGGGTGGACGGTTGGCGGGTGCGGTTACGAGAACTGCATCACGGCGCGTTACAACCCACCCAACGCGATTTAGAAGAATCTTGGGTAGCCTTGATAGAAACGGCCCATCCCAGCCTACAGTATCGTTTACAAACCATTCACCAATTAATGCGTGTCACCGAAGACTCATTAAAGGAGGTATTGAGTCAACTCAATCAATTATTAATGGAACAGGCGGCCCAACTCCCCTTACATTTAGCCGTAACCGGATTAACCGATGTAGGAATCAAACGTTCCGATAATGAGGATAGTTGTTATCCCCGTCTTCACGATGTCCGAAATTTTGAACTCTATCCCAATGATCAATTAATTCCCCATTTAAGCATTGTTTGTGATGGGGTGGGCGGTCATGAGGGCGGCGAGGTGGCGAGTCAATTGGCGGTACAGTCTTTAAAGCCTTTGATTTATAGTTTGATGGCGGAAATTTCCCAGCAAGAGGAGTTAGCCCCACCGGAATTAATTATCGAACAACTGCAAGAAATTACCCGAGTTGTTAATAACGTGATTGCCGCCCAAAATAATGAGCAAGGCCGAGAATTTAGGCAAAGAATGGGAACTACTTTAGTCATGGCTTTACAGTTACCTCAAAAGGTGAAAACCCCCGAAGGGATTGAGTTAACCAATTGCCATGAATTATATCTGGTGAATGTGGGGGATAGTCGTGCCTATTGGATTACTCAGAATTCCTGTCAACAATTAACGGTTGATGATGATGTGGCAAATCGCGAGGTTAGTCATGGTCGGAGTTTATATTGGGATGCTGCTCAACGGTCGGGTTCGGGAGCTTTAACCCAAGCATTAGGAACCCGAGAAGCGGAGTTTTTACGGCCAACGGTACAACGATTTATTATTGAGGAAGATGGATTATTATTATTATGTTCCGACGGATTAAGTGATAATCAACGGGTGGAACAATGTTGGCAAGATTTTTCGGCTTCGGTATTAAATGGAGAACAATCTTTAGAATCGGCGGTACAGGGATGGATTGACATTGCTAATGATAAGAATGGTCATGATAATATCTCGGTTGTACTCACCTATTGTGGGGTATCTCCGCAAAAATTAGTATTAGTAGAAACCACACCTTTAGCCACAAAAACTGAATCTCTGGAATCCGAACCCACCGCAGCTTCTAAGGTTTTATTATATGATGAATCCCTACCTGATTCAGAGGTTAAATCTCCATCTAAATCAATTTCTAAGTGGAAAGAAGTAGTTTTTATCCTAATTTTATTTACGATTTTTATTGCCGGAGGTTTTGCAATTTGGTGGCAAATTCGTCAGACTCAAATCAACTCTATTCCCGGTCAGGGAGGGAACAGGGAACAGGGAACAGGGAACAGGGAATAGGGAGTTACGAATGGGTAATGGGGAATTACGAATTACGAATGGGTCATAGCAAAAGTTTACTCCCCCTGCTCCCCCTGCTCCCCCTGCTTCCCCTGCTCCCCCTGCTCCCCCTGCTTCCCCTGCTCCCCCTGTTCCCTGTTCCCTATTACCTATTACCTATTCCCCTATTAAGCAATATTCGGTGGAATTTTACGGGATTTAGACTGACGCCGTTGTTGATAGTCCTGTAAATAAACCTGAATTAACTCTTGGATTTCACTGCGTTTAATTTCCGTAGCCGACTGAAAATTATTCGGCGTTTCAAAAAAGCATAAACTATCCGGCATTTCTAAAACAACCATTTGAAATAGAATATGAGTCACGGGTAAAGGAATTGCTAAAACCTGAGAATCCGCATCAGGATTTGTATAACTCAAAGCATCTTCTAAGGTAGAAAAAGCATAAATCACCCGTTTTTTAATCTGGGGTTGATCTACATTAATAAACGGTTGAACCACCCAACTTTGGTCTAAGGTTTGCAAAATATAATATTCAGAGTGTTCTAATTGTGCTGCTAATAATTTTAAGGCTGGAGCGATCGCTTCCACAATTTGAGGAGTGGTGCCATCTTGAGGCGCGTGATCAATTAAAGACTGAATTTGTGGGTCTAAATTCATAGGTTTAAAAAAAATAAATATCAAGAATATTAACAGGGGTACGGGCGGGTTCTTTTAGATCTTTGTGAATCACCTCAATCTCGATGAACCCGCCCCTACAAAAAATGATCCGGAAATCCAAGCTAACTCACAGAATCACTGTGTTAGGGTCATTGTAGTAATTAGAGATCATGGGGGAAATCTGCCAAACCGAAACCATTTTCCAAAGGCTATTGAGAGAACTGAGTCAATCCACCCGTGCGTCTGAACAAAACTGTCGGGATGTGGCCGAACGAATTACCGAAGAAGCCACCCGCATTTGTACAGAAAGCAAACGGATTCAAGATTCCGGGGATGTAGAAACCTGGGCAATGACACTAGCCCAACATCGTTTACAGCAATGTATTCAATATTATCAGCTAGGGTCAAAACAAGGGCCTTTGGAATTACATAGTACCTTGAGCGCAATTGTTTATCGATATATCACTCCTCCTCAAGTCCAATCCAGTTATCAAGCTCGATTGGAATTAATCAAGGATTTTTTACAAGCTTTTTATTTAGAAACCCTGAATGCCTTTCGCAAAGAAACACAGTTACCGCCGACTTACCGGGCTCGAACTTTGTTAGAACTAGCGGAATATATGGCATTTACGGAACGCTACGGTAAACGGCGAATTCCTTTAGCCCGAGGTCGGAGTCAACAATTGATTATTTTAAGAGCGCAAACCTTCTCTCAACAACAGCCCAAGGAAAGTTTTGTTGATTTAGAATTAGCCGCCCAGGGCGGAGGGAGTGAATCAGAGGCGAGTAATCATGATTCCTCCCTCGGACAAGTTCGGGCTGCTATGGTCATTGAGTCCAACGAATCCGAGTCCGACTCTTTGCGTCAAACCGTCGTAGAGGAACTAATTGCTTATTTAGAAGAACACAAACAAAAAGATTGTGCTGACTATTTTGTCTTGCGGTTACAGGATTTACCGACCCGTGAAATTGAGGAAATTCTCGGATTAACCCCTCGTCAGCGTGATTATTTACAGCAACGATTTAAGTACCATTTACTGCGATTTGCTTTAAGCCACCGTTGGGAATTAGTTCACCAATGGTTAGAAGCAGATTTAGAACGGGATTTAGGATTATTGCCCCATCAATGGCAAGAATTCCTAAATAAAATCGGGGCGAATGAGCAGCGTTTATTAAATTTAAAACAGCAGGGATTATCCGAGGTTGAAATTGCTAAGGTTTTAAATTGTAAAACGGCTCAGATTCAAAAACGTTGGTTCAAGTTGTTAGAATTGGCGTGGGAAATCAGGAATCATTCGGTATCCGGAGCAGGGGCATCTAGTGATGAATAACGAAACAAACCAAGAGGAGCAAGCGTTTGAACGCCGATTCTTGGACGGGTTGTTACAACAACACCTGTACGG